>DATKMG010000693.1:0-3027 GCA_035541995.1 Terriglobia bacterium | reverse complement strand
ACACCCGTCAGAACAGCAATCGGGATGGAGGTGTTTCCAATAAAAATGAGAACTGCTGCCGCCTTGGCGAATCGGTCGACCACGGTCCATGTTCTCTTGCGAATTCCCAGAGACTGGAACGTGCTGCTAACACCATGGCTCAAGTGCAGGCAAAGCAAGGCCATCGAGAGCACATAGAAGAACGCAACCAAAGGATGCGAAAAACCCTGAACCATCATGCTATAAACGTCGTGCCGTCCCTGAGCATCGCGTAATTCCATGTACTCCGGATTGGTGGCGCCAATTGTGAATTGCAGGAGGTGGTAAACCACAAACGAGAAGATCATCAGACCGCTGATCAGGATGGTTCGCGATGCCAGGCTCGACGCCGGAGGTTTTCCAACCGTGTATCGGACAGGACGGGCGCGGCGATTTTCCAATGCCAGCAAAATACCCAGCGTGATGTGGACGAGGACCAGCAACAACAACCCGATTCGGGCCGACCACAAGAGACCGGGCTTCGATTTCAGGAATTCCGCATAGTGATTGATGGGATCGGGCCCGAGGAATATCTGCAGGTTTCCGAGCATGTGGACGATCACAAACAAGAACAGCCCCAAGCCTGTCACTGCCACCAGGATTTTCCTTCCAACCGATGACATGAATATTTTGGCAACGATACTCATTTGTCGAGTACACAGACCACTAAAGTTCTACGTGGAACATGATGCAATTCCTGCAGGATTTTTGCAACTGGGAATGTCATTCAGGTTCCGAGTTCTAAGGATCAAGTGTCAGGGGGTGCTTCTAAAACGAACTGGTTATTACCTGGCACCCGAAACCTATCAATCTTCCGCTAGCCCTCATATTGGCCGACAACGACGATTCCCAGAAACAGCTCTCCGCTGGGTTTTTGAGGAACTTTGAGCTTCAAAACCCAATGGTTCATGTCATCCTTTTCCAAGGTGGGTTCTTTGAGAGAATCGGGGGGGAGCGACATTAGAAGATTGGCTGGATGATTTGTCCCAGTGGCCTTCCTGCTCAAGGCCACCACATCATTGAAAGCCATTTCAGCGTCTGGATCTTTGTTATCCTCGCCAGCCGGGACGAGGAGGAGGAAATCAAGGATTGGCGAGACGCCCATATGATTGCCGTCCTGCGGGATCACCGCATATCGCAAAGTATATGTTCCCGCTTTGATCGGCTGACCCCGGTAATCGGTGATCTCAGCCGGGTATTTGATGACGCCCACCAGCGCTCCCATGTGGAGGCCCTGATACTTTGCACCTGCGGCAGCCGGCTTGTTTAAATTCGCGATCTCTTTCCTTGTCCAAATCTCACATAAGACCTTCCCGGTGTCATCCAGAATTCTGTACCCCTCTGATTGCAGCGAACTCCCAACGGCGCTGGATACCCCTTCTGCAGCGGATGTTGTCTTTTCCAGCTTGTAGGTAGCTGCCCTCGAGGCATTCCCCTGCAGGAACCAAACCAGGACGAAGCAGATCACAACCAAAAGACGTCTCATCACTGTCTATTCTCCGTTACCAAGAAAGTTATTCTTTCTAGGTTATCTCAAAATGTGTTGGAGGTTAAGTGGAAAGGCATGAACAGACGCGATCAAAGGTGGTGGCCCACGTCGAAACTCGGTCAGGGCTGAGCATAAAGCTTCCGGCTTCCGTTTCCAAGAGAGTGCGCCATGACCTATTCAGGTCAACACGGTCGATGGAAAAGGAGTTGGTAGCCACGATTGATTCGTTCCTTGAATCAATCGTGGGCATTTCAAAGGGGTCAAAAGGCCCACGGTAACTGCCCAAAGCGCAGTAACCGTGGCTACCCAAACTCCATTTTATAAAAGTGCCACATAACCTTTTCAAGCTCACCACCATGGATGAAAAACGCGCTCCTGGGGAGAGCGTGGGAGCCGATCTCCGAGCGGCGACCAATTTGATCCGGGCTACCGCCGTGCCGGGTGACGGCGGTCACACGCGCGGCGGCCACCTTGAAGCCTACATTTTCATGAAGGACCTGATGACGCCGAGTGGAGGTGGCCACCGGGAGAATCCCTGCCAGACGCGGGATCCGAATCAGAATTCCAGGGCCTTGTCCTCGGCCACCCTTCTCACTTCATGGCCACGGCAGATTCACTCTGAGAGAAACTCCCGATGAAAGAACTTCGCCTGTCGGCGAGTTGCCAATTCACATTGAGCCCTGCGCCGTTGAATTCCTCGAGGAGAGTAAATGCCGGCATCGCATGATCCACTGCAACAAGTGGCGGATAGTAGGTTAACTCATTGCCACAGAGATGGTCCTTTCCTCCAAGGCAGCGGGTTTCGATCTTTGCCAGGGAACCGGCCTCCAATTTGGCACAGCCATGGGGCATATCTCCCCCAATCTCCATCTTGATGGGGGCTGTCTCGAGTTGGACGACGTTCTTCAATAACTCGGGGGCCATCGAAAGGGCAAACCCCTGTAAAGCCACCCTCTGCTCGGAAGAAGCGCCAGCATCCAGAATCAGGACTGCTTTGGCCGGATAAGGATCGTGGAAAGGGTCTCCAAGCGTAGCGCTGGCTTTCACCACTCCCACGACGCTCAGGCCTTTCAAAGATACCCCATTCCAGCTTCCATCCCGGATATGCCAAGCCACGATTGCTTCATCGCCTGCCAGACCCACCTCCGAATTAGCAATACAGGCACCAGTGTAAACATCAGCACTTCGGGTTTCCAGATAATCGCCCACAATCCCAGAAGCCAGACCGACAGTAGTACTGGCAAGCGTGAGAATAGCGGCAAGAAACAATATCCTCAATCGAGTCATAGTCGTTACTCCTTCGATATACAAGTTACCCCTCGACCTATACAGTTTCGGGAATTGGTTATTACCTATAATAGCCTGGGTCGAGAGTCCTGTCACTTTCCTTCAGTCCACCTGTCCATCTAGGATGGTCCAAATCTTGGGGTTCTTTGTACAAGCAGCTGGGAATCTGTGATTCCCCAGTGAAGTGAGGGTCATTCGTCAGCCCTCCCCCCGCAAATCTATGGCCCCTCCAG
>DATKMG010000692.1:0-7512 GCA_035541995.1 Terriglobia bacterium | reverse complement strand
CGCCATGGCATAACCCGATGAACGGGGTCCTGCTGGTGCGGCCCAACGCAAGGCAGCAAGCGGCCATGGGATTGGCGTAGTTGAGGATAGTGGCGTCGGGGCAGAGTTGCTCCATATCCCGGGAGATTTCCACCAGCACAGGGATGGTTCGCAGTGCGCGGAAAATCCCTCCGGGCCCCAGGGTGTCGGCAATGCACTGGTCTACCCCGTACTTCATAGGGATTTTATAATCGATGCCGAAAGCCTCCAGGCCACCGGCTTGGATCATGATGATGACATACTTGGCCCCATCAAGAGCCATCCGCCGGTCGAGGGTCGCCGAAACCCGTGCCGGCACATGATTCTCCCGAATGATTCGCTCAACGAAGTTTTTCATCCGTTCCAGCTTGGGCCAGGTACGGCTCATCAAGCAGAACTCACTGTCTTGAAGGCTTTCTGTCGCCAGTATGTCCATTACCAGGGTCTTGCAGAAGACCATGCTTCCAGCGCCAATCATTGCAATTTTTGCCATCTTCCACCTCCTGACGGACCTCTGATTCCATCCATAAATATGAGACATGCCATACCACAGGCATCATCCGAGGTTATTGTATACGACAGGCACGTTAAAATCGCCTTGAGAATCATTTGACATGGAAGGTCGGGGGAATAATGGGGTGGCTGTCGCGCTCCTGCGCGACAGTAAACTCCGCAGGGGGAAAGAGGTCGAGAGTCTGTCATCCGCCGCGGCGGAGCGCGGCGGCCACCCCGTTCTTGGCAAAGATTCACGCCTTCCCCACTTTGATTTTCTCAATCACATTCACGATATAATCCAACTTCTTCTGGTCTTCGACCAGCAGTACTTGATGAGGAAATTGGAAACTGCGTCGATAGATGTCACTCACCACCGGGAAATTCCGGTCTTCGGATTTGCTCCCTCCCCAATTGGCATGGGAATAATCGATCCCTTTAAGCCCTTTCATCTCCTTGAAACAGGCGAGCGAATGGAGTGGCGGGTAGCAGTCTGCCAAGGGAATCCTCTTCTCCGAAAGCTTCCGGCAGAATTCCTCTTTGGAAATATGGTTGAACCGGGCTGGGTCAAATGAGACCGGGAAAACATATTGCCCGACTTCCTCTACTCCAGCGATTTTCTGTTGACAGCGGATACCGTCAATCGAGTCCAGCCGTTTCCTCAGATAGTCGGCATTCCTGTTTCTCAGCTTATGCTGCCCGCCCTTCAGTTTCTTCAATTGGGCACGAAGAACAGCGGCCTGGAATTCGCCGAGCCGATAATTGGAGCCATACCGGTAGTGGGCATAGAAATACCGACCGGGGAGTCGACCGCAATCCGAAATGCTGTATATCTTTTCTGCCAGGCTATCGTCATTGCAGAGGATGGCACCCCCTTCGCCCGATGCCAGCAGTTTGCTGGCCTGAAAAGAGAAGGTGCCGCAATCACCCCAGTTTCCAGCCCGTCTGCCCCGATACTTGCTCCCGTGCGAATGGGCACAGTCTTCGATCACGCGGAGGCCATGCCTCTGGGCAACCTCGAGGATCCGGCCCATGTTGTTAGGCATCCCAGCCAGATGGACTGCAATAATCGCTCGCGTGCGGGATGTAATCAAGGATTCGATTTTTGTCTCATCCATATTGTGGGTGGCTGCATTAATGTCGCACAAGATGGGAACGGCATTCACGGCCATGATGGCTGAAGCTGAGGCCACAAAGGTATAATCGGAGACGATCACTTCATCGCCGAGTCCAATGTCCAGAGCCAAAAGAGCCACTTCCAGAGCGTGGGTCCCATTGGTAACAGCAATGCAATGTTTGCCCCCTTGGAAATGGACAAACTCTTTCTGGAATTTCCACACGTTTTTTCCACAGGGGGACTTGGGGGCACCACACCATAACTGTCCGGAATCCAGAACCCCCTTCACGATTTCATAATCTTCTTTGTCAAGTTGTGGCCAAGCAGGAAAGAGGCTTTTTTTCATGGTTTCATTTCTCCTTGGAAACTGGTTTTCCATAAACTTCTATCCAGTCCAGTCGGGAACAAGCGTCACTTCCACCCCCAATCATCAGATCAGTCCAACCCACTTCATCAACTCGGCTCAGGTCGGGATTTGGTTCCCAGACCCCTTCAATCACCTTCTTGATGTCCAGTCGACGCCAGTGCAGGTCAGAGATGTTGAACTCGCGGACTCGCCAGTCGTTGGAGGGACCATCACTTTGGTCGCTAACAAGCCAGGATCCTCCAGCCAATTTCAGAATGATTCTTAGCTGGCGGTATCCGGCCTGCTTGGTCCGCCAGCGAATTTTGGCTAGGCCGCTGAGATCGACAAAAGCTTTCCGATGCCTGAGAGAAACGGCCCAGTTTCCTTCTGATTCACCGGACCATATGTAATACGGGTCATCAGCCGGGGTGTCATGATGGCTTTTCTTGATGCCGATTTCGCCAGGGCCATGCCGGGTGAGGATGAGGTCTGGGTTGCTGACATGATCCTGGGTCACCGGCTTGGCCGCAGGAATTTCCTTCCAGTCCTCTCTGAAAAATAATCCGGGCCGCTCCTGTGCAGGAAGCTGCGGCAGCCAAGAAGCGGAAACGATGAGGACCGGCAGGCAAGTCATTAGTCTTCGCATTGTGCTCCTCCGAAGAGATGGGTTTTGTGGTGGTCATTCCATGAATGGAAGATTTGTGCACCGAGGAGGCGCATTCAGTATAATACAGGTTTTTATCGTCAGTGCGGAGCATTCATGCTTGGTGAAATGAAGAAGACGGTTTTGGAGTTGGAAGACGAACTCGGATCCGGGACCTATTACAAGCGCAAGATCGTGATCGTGCGTGGCCAGGGGGCAAGGCTATGGGACGAGAACGGGCGGGAGTATGTCGATTGTGTAGGAGGCCAGGGCTCTGCAAATCTGGGCCATCGAAACGCTTACGTGGTCAAAGCGATTCAGGAACAGGCAGAGAGATTAATCACATGCACCGAGCTGTTTTATAACGACCAAAGAGCACTCTTGCTTGATAAATTGGCTCGCATTACGCCTAGCCGCATCACCCGGTTCTTTTTATGTAACTCCGGGACTGAATCTGTCGAGGGAGCTCTCAAGTTTTCACGATTGGCCACAGGCCGCACCGAAATAGTTGCTGCCATGCGGGGGTTCCATGGAAAAACCATGGGGGCGCTGAGTGCTACGTGGAATAAAGAATACCGCGAGGCCTTCAATCCCCTGGTTCCCGGCTTCTCCCATGTTCCTTTTGATAATTTGCAGAAAACCCGTGAGGCTATCACCGAGAAGACCGCTGCATTTGTAGTGGAGATCATACAGGGTGAAAGTGGTGTTCGCCCAGGTTCGATCGAGTATTTCCAGGGAGTACAAGACCGTTGTCGAGAGACTGGAGCCCTCTTCATCCTGGACGAAGTTCAGACGGGATTCGCCCGAACTGGAAGGGTATTTGCCCTCGAGCATTTTGGGCTTCAACCAGACATTCTCTGCATGGCCAAGTCGCTGGCGGGTGGTATCCCTATGGGGGCCATTGGAATCAGCGATTTCGTGGCCGGAAAGCTCTTTAAGTTGGCACACACCTCCACATTTGGAGGAAATCCGCTGGCATGTGCGGCTGCCAATGCGGCAATACAATATCTCGAAGACTATCATTTGGCAGAACGAGCCCGTGAGCTAGGAGCAGAGTTTATCGAAGATTTGAGGAAGATCCAGTCCTCACGGATCCGTGAAGTTCGGGGCCTCGGCCTGATGGTGGGCATCGAACTGAAGGAGAAAAGCGGACCCTACATTCAGAAGTTAATGGAGCGAAATGTTCTCGCCCTGGGTGCTGGACCCACTGTCATCCGTTACTTGCCGCCTCTGGTCATCGACCGAGATGACTTGAAGCATGTCGCCGCCGTCACGGCAGAAGTCCTGGCCTGACACTCTGTCTAGGGCGTCACTGGGCAGAGTATTGGTCCTGCCAGGCTGTCCATAGATCTGAACCTGTCTTTGGTTCCTCGGAATACAAATCAGGGCTAGGAGGATCTATGGCGGAACTGCGACAGAGAACTTGCATCGGGTTGTTGCTGGCGGTCGTTCTGGATGTGGGACTCGGCTACCCGGCCCAATCGGAACAAAGCTCTAATCCCGGAGAGTCCGGTAAGAAAACTGAGGGGCAGCAAAAAAAGACAAGGGTTTACACCAACGAGGATCTGAACCAACTGAGGGACAAGCACAAAGAGGAGGAAAGTCCGACTTCCACCACGAATACTCCTAGCCTCTCAAATTCGAAAGGAAAGGACAAGGACAGGGAGAAGGATCTAAGCCTTTCCGGTTATCGGGACGTGAACGGGCATGACCGGGAGTATTGGCACAAGAAACTAAAACCATTAAGAGCCCAGTTTGAAAACTTGAATTCTGAAATTGGGTCAGTGCGACAAAAGCAAGCGGATTTAGGAACAACCGGGGGCGTTCGAGTCTCCAGAGACGGCCACTTGAAGGCACCTGCAAAGGGGAGCCAACAAGATCTCTCACGGAAATTAGCAGATCTGGAGCGCAAACGAGGCGTCATCGCCAGATCTATTCAGGACCTAGAAGAGGAGGCCCACAAGGCTCAGGCCTTGCCGGAATGGCTGAGATAAGCTGACTTCATGCACGAAATAGAACTGGCACTGTTGGAAGACATGTTGCGCATCTACAGCCCATCCCGGGAGGAGATCGGTCTATCTGCTTTCCTGGTGGAGCGGATGACGAGTCTCGGTTTCCAAGCTTACCAGGACACTGTCCATAATGCCATTGGGGTTATGGGCTCCGGCTCTAAAACGATCTTTCTGCTAGGGCATATCGACACCGTCCCGGGAAATATTCCCGTTCAAAGGAAAGGCAACAAACTATACGGACGGGGCGCAGTTGATGCGAAAGGCCCCATGGCTACTTTCATCAATGCGGCGCATCGGCTCAAAGAAGAGGTTACCTCCTTGGACAAGCGGGTCGTCGTCTTTGGAGCAGTGGAGGAGGAGGCGGCGACCTCGCGTGGTGCGCGCCAATTGGCCAAAGATTTTGCCACTCCGCATTTCTGCATAATTGGGGAGCCGAGTAGATGGAACGCCATTACCCTGGCTTACAAGGGTCGCTTGCTGGTGGAATACCAGCTCAAAGTCCCCTTGAAACATACTGCGGCCCGCGGGAAGTTGGTTTGTGAACAGGCGGTAGATTTCTGGAATGAGATCAAGTCGTGGTGCAAGCATTATAACCGGGGGAAATCAGCATTCGAGAGTATTGATCCCTCGATTCGGTCCTTCCATTCCGAGGACGATGGATTCCATGAGGCGGCTCATTTGGGGCTCGGGTTACGGTTGCCGCTGCGTTTCCCGTTGGAGCGATTTAAGAACTTTCTTCTTGAAGCGGCTGGAGAGGGACGTTGCCATTTTTACGGAGAGGAGTTGGCCGTTCGAAGCGACAAATCCAACGCACTAGTAAAGACATTCCTGCACTCTATCCGTGCCTGCCACGGGATTCCCAAGTTCAAACTGAAGAGCGGGACCTCTGACATGAATGTCGTTGCACCAGTTTGGAATTGTCCGATTGTTGCTTATGGCCCGGGAGATTCAGCACTGGACCACACTCCCGAGGAGCACATTGAAATTGAAGAGTACGGCCGGGCCATTGACGTGTTAGAATTTGTACTGAGAAATCTTTAAGCCAAGTTAACTAGACCAAAGGAATTACATGCTTCAGACCGATACTAACCCCATCAGTGCTCTGGAACACAAAGAAGAGCGGCTCGTCACGATCCTCCAGGATTTGAAATCGGCTGTGGTTGGCTTCAGTGGAGGAGTCGACAGCGCCTATCTGGCATACATGGCCAACCGGGTTCTCGGAAAGAATGCTCTGTGTGTGACAGCCCTGAGCCCGTCTTTTCCGAGCTACCAACTTAAGGAAACTACAGATTTTGTAGACCGCTTCCAGTTGAATCATTTCATCATCCATACCGACGAACTGGAGAACCCCCAATACTTGGAAAATTCACCTGATCGCTGCTACTTCTGTAAGAGCGAGCTGTTCACCAGTCTACAGGCCATCGCGACAGAGAAGGGATATCACGCCATTTTGGATGGCACGAACCGTGATGACTTGGGAGATTTTCGTCCAGGTCGCAAGGCCGCGGCTGAGAATGCGGTTCGCAGCCCGTTGCTTGAGGCTGAGATGACAAAGCTGGACATTCGGGAATTGTCGCGTCGGGCCGGTCTCCCCACTTGGGATAAGCCCGCGCTGCCCTGCCTTTCCTCACGCTTTCCTTACGGGATTTCAATTTCAGCCGAGAAGCTCTCAGTGGTGGACAAAGGAGAGACAATACTGAAGAGTTACGGGTTCCGAATCTTCCGCGTTCGGTATCACGAATCGCTTGTCCGGTTGGAATTCTCACCCGAGGAATTGCCTAAGGCCTTGAATCTGACCATGGCGGCTATCCTGCTTAAGGAATTCAAAGCCCTCGGATTCAAGTTCGTCACAGTGGATCTGGAAGGTTATCGCTCAGGCGCCTTGAACGAGGTCTTGCCATAAGCTAGAGATCATCCCTAATGTAAGAACCATGCTGGACTCTGCCGCAAAGGCCGAATTCGATAAGCAGCACTACCCAAGAAAAATTACCTGAGATTGAAGCACTATGAAAGTTCTGGTTGTGGGCTCTGGAGGGCGCGAACACGCCCTCGTGTGGAAAATTCTTCAGTCAAAGCGAGTCGCCCAAGTGTACTGCGAACCTGGGAATGGTGGAACCGCCAAGGAAACAGGGCGCATTCAGCGCGGGATCAGTCGGATCGAAGACTTGGCGGATTTCGTCACCCAGGAAGGGATTTCTCTGACAGTTGTGGGCCCGGAGTTGCCACTGACTCAGGGGATTGTGGACTATTTTGAAGAACGGAAGCTCCTGATCATAGGGCCGAAAATGTCTGCTGCCCGTCTCGAGGGCAGTAAATTGTTTGCCAAGCAATTTATGCTGCGGCATCAAATTCCTACCAGCCCTTACCTCGAGACGAATTCCGCGGCGGAAGCCAGATCCGTAGTGGAGGAGGAACGATTTGGCTTTCCACTGGTGATTAAGGCAGACGGTTTGGCAGCTGGAAAAGGCGTCGTGATTGCCGACGACGCTCAAGAGGCACATCTGGCCATTCGGCAAATGCTGGAAGACAAGGTGCTAGGATCTGCAGGTAATCGGGTCGTGATCGAAAAATACTTGCGAGGGCAGGAAATCTCTTTCTTGGTTTTTACCGATGGAGTCCATATTCTCCCCATGGTGCCCTCTCAAGATCATAAACGAGTATTGGATGGCGACTGCGGACCCAACACCGGAGGGATGGGAGCTTATTCGACTGATTCGTTAGTCTCCCCGGAGCTGTATCGTCTTATTATGAATCGAATTGTCCGTCCCACGGTTCAAGGAATGGCTCTTGAAGGCAACCCCTATAGCGGAATTCTCTATTTCGGATTAATGCTTACAGAAGAGGGCCCTCAAGTGCTCGAATTCAATGCGCGGATGGGGGATCC
>DATKMG010000691.1:0-5689 GCA_035541995.1 Terriglobia bacterium | reverse complement strand
ACGTACTCGTCGGCGGCATGAGTATTACCACCCCGCACTCCCCAAAGCAAAGCCGGAATACCACACTCCTGATGAAAAACATACATGTCACACGGCGCCTCAAAGCCAACAATTGCCGGTTCTTCCCCAAGTGCCCGAGTGGCGCAGGAGGAAAATTCCCGAACCAGCGGATCCGTTTTGGAAATAGACGAACCCGGGAGCCAGCGGACGGGGAATTCCAGGACTGGAGGAGTAGGAAAGAGATCAGGTCGAGACTGGAGGAGACCGTTCAACCAGGCAAAGAACTCTGAATCGACCTGGTCCCGCGTTTCGCCAGGCAGGAGTTGCCAGTACATTTCGATTTTGCAGATTTCCGGAATAGTGACGGGTTCGCCAGTCCCCCAAGGGCTGGTGGATATTTTCGTAATTGAAACCGGCACTGGGTCAGCATAGTGTGCATAGAGTTCATGGGGCTTAGCCTGCTTGGTCCGCTGGGAAGAGAAGGCCACCACTCCGTCGAGGAACAAGCGTAGTTGATCCAGTATGCCCCTGGGGAAATATCCTTCTGCCAGGATCCCGCCAGATGCATTAAGAGTGATATGCACAAATCGTCCGCCCCGCTGAGCTGGACAGATCTTCAAGAACGTCGGCTCCGCAATGACAGCTGCGTCTGCATTAAATCCTCTCAGCCGTCCTGCCAGTGTCCCATTGACGCCGCCAAATTCCTCGTCGACTACGCTCTCGATAATAAGATCACCTGCCAAGTTAACGCCAAGCTGATCGAGGCATTCCGCCACAAAGAGGTGGGTTCCTATGCCGGCTTTCATATCATTGGAACCCCGCCCGTAAATTCGATTTCCCTCCACTTCTCCCCCGAAAGGATCTCGAGTCCAGGGCTGTGTTCCCTTGGGTACCGTGTCAATGTGGCCGGACAAGAGGAGAGACCGTCCATCGCCAGTCCCGTTACGGCGGGCGTCAACGTTGGGCCGCTGGCGATATTCCCGACCTGGCCAGAAGAGGTGATGACGGTCCAGTCCCGGTACTTCGGTCAAGTCGTAGATGTCTGTTTCCCAGCCCAACTGGTGAAAGAACCGGCCGATGTATTGCTGACAATTGAGTTCGGATCCGTTGGGCGGGCTATTCTCGGAAGGGATTCGCACCAAGTCACAAATGAGAGAGACCAGCCGTGCTCGATTGGCATCGACATACGAGATGAGCTTGCTTTCCAATTTAGCAGGGTCAGTCATGGCCGGGTTTCTAAGTGCCGCCGGATGCCTTTCGCCCACATACCCTACTTGTCCTCGCCAGGATTTATGTGGAGCGAGATTGAGGCAACCAGGAGAACTTCCTCGAGAGTATACTGAAAGTAACTTGTTCTGGACAAGAAACAGCTTTAGGCGTAAAGAATCGCCCATCGGCGGGGGCTGCGTCAACCTGAATCAGAGAGGCACCCATTCTCCTCGATCCGCGGCATCCCGGGCTTTCAGGCACACTCGAGTAATTGAGATAGCTTCCTGGTTACTGACAAGGTGAGTTCCTTCTCCCCGCAGTTCAGCGACAAAGCTGCCAAAGAAATCAACCGGCGGCGGCAGGGCAAGATTCTCCTTTTTCCCCTTGAAGTTCATGACGCCGACCCGTTCCTCGGTCTCGACAACTTCCAGGACGCCTTCTTTCCCCGCGATCCTCAAGCGATCGTCCCCGTGGGTCAGGGCAGACTCGGGACGGAGGAAATCGAGATGGGCCACAGCGGTTCCCATGTTGTCCAAAGTGAAGAGTAATCCCGCCTGGTCCTCGCACCCCGGGTAGGCCGGGTGGGCGTTGTTGCCGTGATGAGCCGCGACTTTCCTGTAATTCAGGCCGGAGACCCAGCGCATGTAGTCAATGCAATGAATTCCGACCCAGGGAATGGTCCCACCGTACGTCCTGCGCTCGCGGTAATAGGCAGGACGCTCATCGCCCCATTTATACGACTTCCTGCTGTAGAGCAAGACGGGCTCGCCGATCAGCCCTTGCTGGACCGCCGTCCGTGCAGCCAGGAAGATCGGCAGGGTCCGCATATTCAGCAGGATACTGTAGCGGACGCCTGAGCTGCGAATGACAGATTCAAGGCGCTCCAAATCGTTCAGCGTCGTTGCGGCGGGTTTTTCTGAGACAACGTGAATCCCCTTGCTTGCGGCCTGAATGGAGACCTCTGCGTTCTGAAAGTACGGCATAAACGAGCCGACCACGTGGAGATCCTCTTTCTCGAGCATTTCGCGGAAATCCGAATAGACGTGAGTTTGTTTGCCATAAGCTGGATGATCCCGAATCCATTTAATGTCGTCCTGGGACCCACTTCCAGCGTAGGCGGCCAATTCGACCTTCTGTAGTTTGGCCAGACTGTTGAGGATCTCACCGGGATGTCCCTCCCGGCCCACCAGCCCGACTCGAACCATCGAGTCGGCGGTAATTTTCCTGACCGCGTGAGTTCCTGCGGAAGTTGCCAGGGTGACACCTCCGACAGCCCCAGACTGAAGGAAAGTGCGTCGGCTCATGCCCGTCGGGGCGGGGGATTGGTGCAAGTGAGATTCTGTTTGTTCCATAGGTTTCAATGAGTAAGGGAATTGAGTCATTCGATCTTGTCAGTTTGTGACATAAGGATTATAGTCCCGAACCATATCTCCGTTTCTTTCGGTTGACAAGGAATAATGGGGAGGGAAACACGGTGATGCGCTTTCTGAGATGGTTCCTGGTTCTGCAATTTGTGGGCATTGCCATCCCTGGAGAAGCCCGTCAGGCTTTTTATGACCGAACTCACTTCTCCAAGGTCTTTGGCGAGGAACGGCACTACCGCATCCTTCTTCCTCCGGATTATGAGGCGTCAGGCAAGACTTATCCTGTCATTTATTACTTTCACGGTCACAGTGACCGTTACACGCTGGAAGATTACGATCAGGGCACCGATACGATTCCCAAAATGACCGATTTTGTTTCCCGGCATGATTTGATTGTGGTGAATGTGGACGGCTACGTAGCCCGCGATTACACGGGGTTTTATGGAGGGGCCCCCTGGGACATCATGCGGCAGGGAGGCGATTATGACTTTGGAGCCTATTTCCTCGAATTGGTGGCTCACATTGATGGAACCTATCGCACCCTGACGGACCGCCGACACAGAGCCGTATCCGGGCTGAGCATGGGGGGATTCATGAGTCTGTACCTCAGTGCCCGCTATCCTGACTTGATCGGAAGCGCTTCCGCATTTAATCCTGGGCCCGAGTTCTTCACAGGTGAAAAGGGAAGACGGTGCCTCTGGCGACCCAAAGACCAGGTGTCCTGTCATAGCCAATCCATGGTTCGGCTCGTGCGGGCTAGCGGCGACTATATTAGTCAATATCACGAGGAAACTCGAGATGCTTTCGCCAGATCCGATGAGGTAGATTTCGAGTACCGTCAGGATGAATACCACAGGCACTGGGCAACTTCGATCGCGGAGACATTCGAGTTTCATATGAGGGCCTTTGCTAATCCCAAACTCAACAATACTCCCGTGAGCTTCAATTATGCCAATGCCTATCGACATTTCGAAGTCTGGGGTTACCGGGTGGAAACCAGTGGGGATAAAGGAGGATTCACTTTGTTGGGAGATGTGAGCCAGGGAGGCCTTCGAATCACAACACGGCAGTGGGCACCGGACGGCCCTCCAATTCGAGATCGGAGGATCACGGTATCTACCAGCCCAGTTTATACTGCCGGCAAGACATACAAGATGCTGGATTACAACCTCTCCACGGGAAAGCCGCTCCGGCGGGAACTGGAAGCCGACAAAGATGGGCGGCTGAGTTTTGCGGTTGATGGTGAAGGGCATCAGGTGAGTTTTGTTGGACCCGGCACGGGGGCCCAGCCTCCAGTCTTGTTGCCGCTCACGGCGAAAGACAAACTGCGCTGTCCTCCCCAACATGAGGTGCAGCTTCCGATCCGCATTCTGAACCCTCGCGGCGAAGCCATGAAGGATGTCAAAGTCGAATTGAGTAGTGAGTACCCTACGGTCAAAATCCTCGGTGGTAAGCTCGATATACCGGAACTGCAGACTGGCGCTGTGGCCGATCTGTCTGACCGGATCCGGGTCCAGTTCACTTCGGGCGGCGGAACCTTTGCGCCGGTGCGGCTTCGGCTGGACCTTACTTATGACGGATGGTATGAGACGGCTAAGAATCTGGATATTCTGGTTATTCCCGAGATCATTCCGGCCCCGGACGCCGTGGAGGTGCTGGATGGCCGGACGTTGACATTGAACGTCTTCCGACAGAGGGGGAACCAGGGTGGTGGCGACACTATTCAGCGCCAGGTCACTGAAGGTAAGGGAAACGGGAACGGGACGCTTGAACCGGGCGAAGAGGCGACGATCTGGGTCAGGATGCGCCAGGGTTTGGATCCCTTCGACAAGAACAATTGGCACAGGTGCAAAGTCTATTCAGATTCCCCGTGGGTAACTGAGATTGCGGACATCCAGGAGGAGAAACAACGCGAATGGACCGGAGCCCAGGAACGGACCAGCCTGATTCGAATTTCTCCCGAGACCCCTCGTGGGACGACAATCCCGTTGATTCTCAGCAATGAATCCTGGAGTTTCGACTATACTCCGGACGTGCGCTACGGGCCGCGGGACCTCTACCAGGCCTTTCAATTTCATAGGGAGCACTTGCACCATTTCGAGCTGCGAGTTCCATAGAACGAGTCGAAATTGGAGGCGGCAATTTTGTATGGATTGTGAGACTGGGGCGTGGCTTCTTGCTTTTCGTGAAAGTGCCCCATGACCTGTTCAAGCTCACCACCGCTGATGAAAATAGCGGTCATGAGGAGAGTGTGGGAGCCGATCTCCGAGCGGCGACCAGTTTACACTAGGAGGTCGCCGCGCAGGAGCGCTGCTCCCCAATTAAAACCGCACTTTCATGAAAGATTTGTCGGAACTTCAAAGGGATTGGAGGAACTGATTCCTCAGATATATCCCTGATCGCGTGATCAGAGAGAGGAAGGAGGTTCCAGGATGGAACCTTACTACCTCCGCCCGTCCAGTCGTGACTTGTCTGCAATGACCCAGCCTTTGGCCGGTTGATCAAGTTCAAATCCGACGAAGCGGACATTCTTGTTCATGGCCCAATTCGACCAGCAAACCCTTGCGATAAAAGACGATCCTTTGGGGCCAGTGATTTTGATTTTTTGTCCCCGGCTCAGATCGCGATCGAGAGTCAAGCATCCCCCTTTGCTGCTGGCATTGCTGATTTCAGCCCGGCTAACGAAATTGGTTCCGTGTGCGTCCTGGCCAGACACTTCCACAGAGATCTTCAGGTTGATCCGCTTGGTAACTCGTCTCCCGATGACACGGTCATTCTTGCGAATAGCCATACGAGTCTTCTTTTGTTGCAGCCGGTTCGAGTTCACCGGTTTTCAATACGTGTGATTATAGGGGTTCCGATCTCTAATTTCCAGATAAGATGCAACTTTTTTGCCTGTTGTCTTTTGAATCAGGATATATACGCGAAGGGTTCCCTCAACAGGCTAACCGATCCAAACCGGAAGAGAGGTAGACGCAATGAAGAGAAGAGATTTTCTGGCGACAGCCAGCATGACTGCACTCGGCATGGGAACTATGTCCAGATCATTCTCCAGTGACGGCCCCCCATCCCGAACAACCCCGCTAGTGGCCGATTACTGGGGGACCCAGTTCTAC
>DATKMG010000690.1:0-2933 GCA_035541995.1 Terriglobia bacterium | reverse complement strand
AACATGGTGTAGTCGCTCGGACCGGCAGGTTGCTCGGGTTCGCCTGGGGTGGGAGCTTCAGCCGGCGCGCGGAATAACACCGTCGCGCCTCCGTCGACCGAGTTGAGGCGGTGAGAATCCAGAATCGGCTCATTCGATACGACGGGGCTAGTTAAAGGCTCGCGAACAGGAGCTGCTTCAGGACGTTCCGGGAACTCCCTTCGAGCTGCGAACGCGTGCGTGGCGCCGCCATCCTGAAACTGTCCACCAGGAGGCCTTGGGCCGGGACTATACGGTTCTTCTACACTCGAGCGCTCACCAGCGTGGTGCCCGCCAAAAAGTTCCCCGCTGGCACCTCTCGTGGCTGCTGGCTCCCCTTCCCCACCCCTTGCGGGAAAACCTGCTTCACCCGTCGTCCCATACCTATGGGGACCAAACATGCGAGTGAACTCGCCGGTACCGCTCTTTGAATCTGCCATCCGTCCATCAAAACTCTCGCTTTTGCTTTGCTCCGCCAGCACGGGAGTATTGAACAGTTTGGTAAATTCTCCGGTTTCAGTTTTGGCTGGCCGCTGAGCGGGAGCCACGTCTGGTTGAGCCGAAGGAATGGCCGGTCCAAAATCCCGCATGAACTGATCGGTAAACGACCCCGGCTTATGCCCGCCTGCCCGATCTTCGCTACCTGCCCCGACGGCAGGCTTACTCGGGGTAGGGGCCTCATTCCGAAACTCGGGTTTGGCTTTGCCTTCGGCAGAGAAACCAGCAGACGTTTGCGCCGGCGGTTCAAGTGGAGCGTTGATTTCGCGAAAAAATTGTGCCGTAAAATTGCCGGGGCTTCGCAATGGCGACTGCTGCGGGTCCGCGGGGAGAAGCGGCGACGAGGTCTCGCCCAGGGGTTCGCCCAACCGTGCACTTGATTCAGCCTCGCTGGAGGCAATCGGTCGATCCTCAGAGTGGCTCGCTTGGTCGTCCGCCAAGGTCTGCTTTTCGGCTGCACTACTGTCGCCGGGAAAAGCTATACCGCCAAAAAATTGCTGAGTGAATGCCCCTGGTTGGCCCGCGCTGATCTGAGGTTTGGAGTTCTCCAGGGAAGAGTCGCTGATTGCTTGCATTGCCTCTGGTGTGAAAGTCGGCGCTGCCGCCTGTGGTTTCGGCTCGGGAGGGCTGGCGGGTGGCTCGGCTGCACTACCTGGCTTGTCTGAGCTCGATTCGTATTTTTGGTGGCGAACCCACTCTTCAACCTCCTCGTCCGTCGTCCAGCGAGATACGACATAGGCGAACCCTGCAACGTCGTATTTTCCGGCGCCGGTCACGATGCCGGGAGCCTCCGAAACCAGGCGGCTGAAGGACGCCAATATCCACTGCACGGTGGGCTGGTCCAGGGGCGGTTCTGGACATTCGAAAATGTGCGCTAGCGCCTTTTCGTCTGTTGTCCGGTCGCGCACTGCAAAGGTCTCGACATCGCCTCGCGTCAGCGCACGCAAGATTTCGTATCTTGCCCCGAACTTCATGACCGTTGGATCGTCCTCCCCCTGATTGTCGCGCAGATGTATCGGTTCAGCAACAAAATGCAATTCACGCGAACATCGCTTAAGCCCTAGTTATCGTCGTCCGATTCATCTGCTACCATCAATGTCCCCGCGTAGGTCCTGTCTTGACGGCCTTTGACAGGATTGAATGCGATCATATGAATAAGGGCCAAATTCTTGTTCTCAGTTAGCGGTTATCGCGAGAGAATATCGGCGTCAGGTTCCCAAGGCTCACACATGAAATTGCTCTCCAGGGTGGTCTGGTCGGAAGGTATGTATCTAGCCCCGCACCACTTCCAGGCACAGAACCGTTATTTCGAGAATTCGGTGCACTTTGCGACCTCGAGCCTGTGGCGGCATGCTTCCGGCTTTGCCGATCTGCAGATCGACGCTGATGCCCTGCGTAGCGGGGTGGTCTCTGTTCTCTCATCTCGCGGCATTTTCGAAGATGGCCTGCCCTTTGACATACCGGTGTCGGATCCGCAACCTGAGCCTCTTGAGTTCGCAACCAAGTTTCCGCCCAATGCCGAATCGATCACGGTATGCCTGTGCGTTCCCAGCTTCGCACCGGGCGGTGGCAATTGCGCCATCGAAGATGCCGTTCCTGCCTCGAGCCGATATGTTGGCGTACTCAAAGCTTTTCCTGATGAGAACACGGGATACGACGACAAGGAAGTCCGCATTGGGGTCAAGAATTTCCGCTTACTTTTGCAGCAGGAAGTTGATCCCAGCCTGATGGCTTTGCCGGTTATCAGGATCGTTCGCGACGGCTCCGGCCACTTCAGCGCTGACAGTTCCTTCATGACGCCCTCGGTGCATCTCGATGTGAACGATTCCATGGTCGGCCTGGTCAAGCGCCTGGTGGAAATTCTCGAAGAAAAGAGTGCCGCTGTTTCCCAGGAACAAATGCCCGGCGGAAGGTTCCAGCGCAGCATGTCAGAAAGGAACGTGTCGCAGTTCTGGTTCCTGCACGCAATTAACTCGGCCCTCCCGGAACTGCGACATCTTCTGCTGGCAAAACACGGGCATCCGGAGGAGCTTTTTTGTGCGATGTCGAGGCTGGCCGGGGCTCTGTGTACTTTTGATATGGACGCGCACCCAGCCTCACTGCCCAAGTACGACCACATGGATCCTGGCAACTGCTTTCACCTCCTCGACCAGACGATTCGCCGCCTGCTGGAGTTGAACGTTCCAACCCAGGGCATTCTGATTCCACTGAAGCCGGTAAAACAATATTTCTTCATAGGAGAGGTCAAAGACGAGCGCTGCCTCGGTCGCACAAGATGGATCCTTTCCATCCACTCTCCCATCGGTGAGGCGGACCTGATTGAGCGAACCACTCAACTGGTCAAGGTGTGCTCGGCCAAGTTTATTCCTGAACTCGTGAAGCGCGCCCTGCCTGGGCTCACGCTCACACACCTGCAA
>DATKMG010000689.1:0-11404 GCA_035541995.1 Terriglobia bacterium | reverse complement strand
TGGATGCGGGTAATATTATTCCGGAAATGAACGCGATGATACGACGGATAAGCGGAAAACGCCAGTCCGAACAATTCTCGGACTCTCCTCTGAAAATATCGTTCGGGGGGGCAGTCGTAGGCCGCTGGAAGGTGTCCCGTCATTAAGTGAACCGGTCAGGTCGGAATGGAGACAACCCCCTTACCCCCTTCAAAGGGGGAATCGGATGGGTTTTCATTGTCGATGGTGCCGCCCTGCAGCATGAATGGCTCTCTTGAAAATCTCCTCCCAAAAACTAATGCAACGGAATGCAGTCTGAAGTTTTATACTAAGCGCTTCAACATTTGATGACAGTAACAGTAACAGTAACACCACATGAAGATTTCAATCCATCTATTGGCGGCAACAAGAAGCCCCAACACAGCGCGAGTTCACTGAGACAGTCCGCATGGAAGGAGCAAAAAGGGAGGCGTCATGCAGACAACCATCACAAATCATGAGCCAGTATCGGACGATTCACGCCGCATGGCAGTTCATGTCATGCCTGGAGGCTGGCGAAGGTGGGCGTGGCTGGCCCTGGCAGTAGTGCTTCTGTTGTTTTCCAACGGTGCGAACAGTGTTCCGCTTGCCGCGTGGCTGTCCCCGGTTTTTCTGTTGCGGTTTGTGCGTACACAGCGAGCAGCGGTGGGATTGCCGATTGCCTACCTATTGCTGATAGCGACCTTTAGCTTTCAATTTCGAGGGATGGTACCAATTCCGGGAGCGATCTATCTCATCTTCCTCGCCTTCATAGGGGCCGTAAGCGTTCTGCCCTACCTTGTCGATCGAGGGCTCGTGCACCGGCTTAACGGCTTGGCTGCAACTCTGGTCTTCCCCATGTCGTGGGCAGCGGTGGAATACCTGAACTCATTGGGACCATATGGAAGTTGGGCAGCGATTGCCTACTCACAGTATGGCAGTCTGCCACTGCTGCAAATCCTTTCGGTGACTGGACTATGGGGCCTCACTTTCCTGATTGGATGGTTTGCCTCCGTTTGCAATTGGGTCTGGGAGGAGGGCCTCGAAACGAAGCGCGTGCGCTCCGGGTCCCTGTTGTGCCTTGGAGCTATCACCTTGATCGTGCTGCTGGGTGGGGCGCGGATGACGCTGTTCCCTCCATCTTCTCAAACGGTCCGCGTGGCCTCGCTTTCGCGCCTCAAGGTCTCAAATGAGTTGAGCGATGTTGTTTGGAAAAACATGATGCACAATCGGCTCTCGCCTGAAGAAGTCAGGCAAGTCCGGGATTGGGGAAAGGCCGTCGATGACAATCTGTTGGCACGCTCTGAGCGGGAAGCACAAGCAGGTGCGAGAATCGTGTTCTGGGGCGAGGCCAACGCGCCGGTCTTGAAAGAAGACGAAGCCGCTTTCATCGCTCAGGGACGCGAATTGGCTGCAAGGTACCGAATCTACCTGGGGATGTCCCTGGCGGTTTGGAACGCAGGCCAGCAGCGGCCGCTCGAGAATAAACTGGTGCTTATTGATCCGGCTGGCCAGGTGGCTTGGGAATACTATAAGGCCCGCCCAGTCCCGGGCAGCGAAGCTGCAATTTCCGTCATCCAGGACGGCAAACTTCGGGTTTCAGACACGACATATGGTCGGCTTAGTTCAATTATCTGCTTCGATGGCGATTTTCCGCAGTTGCTGGCACAAGCGGGTAGGCTAGGAGCGGACGTAGTCTTGGATCCTTCGAACGACTGGCAGGCGATTGACCCTTGGCACACCCAGATGGCCAGCTTCCGGGCCATCGAGCAGGGATTCAACCTGATTCGTCACACTAGCCATGGGCTTTCGGCGGCATTTGACTACCAGGGTCGGCGATTGGCGGCGATGGATCACTTTAGCGCGACTGACTATGTCATGATCTCTGAAATCCCGAGCAAGGGTGTTCGAACCTTGTACGGAAAGCTGGGAGATTGGTTCGCATGGGCCTGCCTGGCGGGCTTGCTATGGCTGATTGGGCAAGCCACGAGAACTGGACGAAGCATGGACCCTGCAGCCTGAGGAAAGGCCTGGTCAGGAGAATTGGTATGAAACGGTAAAACCTACCCGGACGAAAAGTGGAAAAACCTTTATGAAAATGCGGTTCTTGGTGGAGGGTCGCGCGGGTGACTGCTGTCACCCGTGGCGACCGTAGCCCCGACAAAGCGGGGCCCTCCAGCATTTTCATTTGCGGTGGTGAACTTGAAAAGGTCATGGGCACTTCTATGAAACAGCGTCGTCGTGCATTTGTAAAGTCTCTCGCAGCAGGTGCTGCCTTCTCAACAGGCCTTCGAGCAGCCGGGCAGACTTCGGGTGGCTTCGCGGTAAGAACAGGTACGTTTTATGACGTGGCCGTCGTTGGGGCTGGAGTCTTTGGCGCATGGACTACCCACCATCTGCGAAGAGGAGGGAAATCCGTGGTACTCCTGGACGGCTATGGTCCCGCCAATAGCCGGGCCAGTTCGGGTGGGGAATCTCGTGTGATCCGCTGCAGCTACGGTGATGTGGAGTTTTACTCCCGCTGGGCGCAGCGTTCGCTCACAATGTGGCAGGAACTTTTTGCACGCACGGGGCAGCATTTGTTTTATCAGACGGGAGTGCTAATGATGGCGCGGGCTGACGATCCACTATCGTCCAAGAGCCTCGAAACCTTGGGGAAGCTGGGTGTCCGCCACGAGAGACTGTCGCGGACCGACCTGGAGAACCGCTATCCTCAGATTACTTTCGGCCCAGTCACGTGGGCTATTTACGAACCCGAAAGCGGAGCCATATTGGCGCGGCGCGCCGTGCAAGCGCTGGTGGAAGCGACGGTCAAAAGCGGGGTTGACTACCTGCCCGAGGCGGCAATATCGCCACAAGGCAAGGGTAAGCTCGACCACGTTACCACACGGGGCGGCGCAACGATCATCGCCGATAGCTTCGTCTTTGCTTGCGGGCCCTGGCTGCCCAAGGTTTTCCCAGCGGTGCTTGAAGGGCGCATATACTCCACGCGTCAGGAAGTCTTCTTTTTCGGTGTGGCTGCTGGAGACCGCCGTTTTGCGCCACCTCAGATGCCGGTGTGGATTGATTTTGGCAGCGAAATCTACGGTCTTCCTGATCTTGAGAACCGTGGTTTCAAGGTCGCGCTGGACCGCCACGGTCCGCCGTTTGATCCTGATACCAGCCAGAGAGTAACGACGGCAGAGGACCTCGCCGCGGTGCGGGAGTACATTGCCGGGCGCTTTCCCGCGCTCAAGAGTGCGCCAGTCGTTGAAACACGGGTTTGCCAGTATGAAAACACATCGAACGGCGATTTCCTGATCGACCGTCACCCTGATTTTGACAATGTGTGGCTAATCGGGGGAGGGTCCGGTCACGGTTTTAAGCACGGCCCGGCACTGGGTGAGTATGTGGCTGCCAGGGTCAGTGGTGAGGAGAAGACCGTCGACCGTCGTTTTTCTCTAGCGACAAAGGACCAGGTGCAGAAACGCACAGTATACTGATCGGAGTTCATGGCAGAATTAACAAAGCTCACCGCTGATTTTCCTGCTCGTCGCGCGCTTTTATGTGCTTGCATCATGGCCTTTGCATTTTCTGCAAACTACACGAATCATGCCCCTCTGGTGCCGGCTCTCACTGAGACTTTCGGCTTTAGTCTGGCTCTAGCCGGGCTTCTCACCACAGGGATCTTCTTCACTCATGCCGTGATGCAAATTCCAGGCGGCCACCTGGCAGATCGCCTGGGACCGAGGCCGATCGTCACGGTCGCTCTGGCGGTGGTTTGCATCGGGAATTTTGCGATCGCGTTCTCCGAAGCCTATTGGCACCTCTTGTTCTGG
Organism: Terriglobia bacterium; assembly: GCA_035541995.1. GTDB lineage: Bacteria > Acidobacteriota > Terriglobia > Versatilivoradales > Versatilivoraceae > DATKMG01. The sequence continues at coordinate 7,589 of DATKMG010000689.1, read as the reverse complement.
AAGGTTTTTGCCGGATTGGGAACTGGTTCGTGCTTCGTGGCCGGCGCTCGCTACATCGCGGGATCGTTTTCAGGCCGCAGACTCAACCTGGCGCAGGGATTGTATGGCGGTTCCATTCTGCTGGGCTCCGGCTTTGTCATCTTCGGCGTCTCCCGCTTTGCCATGGCATTTGACTGGCGAGGCGCCTTTGTCGTCACGGCAGGGGTGGCCGCCGTTAGCTGGATCCTGTGGGTGATCGTAGCGCCTTCACCCCCGTTCAGTGGCCAACCAGCCGGCAGCTTCCGTGGCCTGCTTTCAGACTTTCAACTTTGGCTGCTGGGCATCGTCCAGATGGCCTCCTTCGGCCTGGTCATTGTCGTCAGCGCCTGGATCACGGTTTTCCTGCGGAAGGATCTGTCCTTTAGCCCGTCACGAGCCGGACTGCTGGGCTCAATCGCACTCCTGCTCGGCATAGTGATGCGCCCGCTTGGTGGTATGTTGATCCACCGCATCGGTGTCAGACGACTCCTGCAACTGAGTCTTGGCCTGAATGTTGTTGGTTGTTTGCTGCTGGCCCGTGCATGCGGTTCACTGGGGCGAGTGATCGCTGCCATTGTGTTTTTAGGTATCGGAAGCGGATTACCCTATGCTGCGCTATTCGTTCGGGCTGCTGTTCTGTACCCAGGGCGCGCGGGTGCTGCGATGGGCTTGGTTAATATGCTTGGGATCATCATGATCCTGGTAGCTCCGCCGCTGATAGGCCAGATGGTAGAGTGGACTGGCAACTTCCAAGTTAGTTTCTTTTCCTTGGGGCTTTTTTCACTGATTGCCTTCGCAGGTACCTTTAGAATTGAAGAAACATGAACCTCATTCACTTGTTCGATCTCTCTTTTCAGGGACGCCGCGAGCGTGTTGCCCTTGAGTACGAGGACAAGACCTATACATTCGGGGATCTCGATGTGCGTAGCAACCGGATGGCGCACCTCTTGGCCGTCCGTGGCTTGACATCCGGTGACAGGCTTTGCATTTACCTGCCCAACAGCGTCGAAATGATCGATGTCTTCCTCGCCTGCGCCAAGATTGGAGTGATCTTCGTTCCCATCAACATCCTTTACAGGGAACGAGAGATCAGCCATATCCTCAGCGATGCAAATCCGCGGGCGATAGTTACAAAGGAAGAAACTCTTCGCACTCGCGTTGCCTCCTGGAGTACGGAAGAGCTTGTAACTGAGGCCGCAAGGCAGGAGTCAAGCCGGCCCAACGTTGCTGCAGACGGAGATACCCCGGTGGCCCTGCTATATACCTCCGGCACAACCGGACCTTCCAAGGGCGCCATCCTGACCCACAATAACTTCGCCGCCAATGCATTGAACTTGGTCTCCTGCTGGCAGATTACAGAGGCAGACAGGTTCCTGCTGTCACTGCCGTTGTTTCACGTGCACGGTCTGGGTAACGGCCTCGTCACCTGGCTCATCAGCGGATGCCACATGCGGATGTTGGAACGTTTCGACTACCGTTCGGCAATTCAGCAGTTCCTCAGCTTCCAGCCTACACTCTTTTTCGGAGTGCCCACGATATACGTACGACTGCTCGATACTCCGTTGGATACTGCCCGCCAAATCGGGGCTTTTATGCGTTTGTTTGTTTCAGGATCGGCACCGCTGCCGGCTCAGGTGCTAGAGGACTTCCAGCGCCTGTTCGGTCATCTCATCCTGGAACGGTATGGCATGACGGAAACCTTTATGAACCTGAGCAATCCTTATATCGGGGAACGCAGGCCCGGTACTGTGGGTTTGCCTTTGCCGGGGATCAGCGTCCGGTTGCTCGACACCGACGGAAGCTCTGTTGCGGAAGGGGGGACCGGAGAGCTCTATATCCGCGGCCCGAACGTCTTTGCGGGATACTGGAGAAGGGAAGAAGCCACCAGGGCTGCCTTCGTGGATGGTTATTTTCGTACCGGCGACTTTGCTACTCGCTCCGCGGACGGTTACTACACCCTGAAGGGCAGGAAAAGCGACCTGATCATTTCCGGAGGATTTAATATCTATCCGCGCGAGATTGAAGAATTTCTTTTAGAACAGAACGAAGTTATGGAAGTGGCAGTTGTTGGAATGCCCGATGACCTGAAAGGAGAAGTTCCGATCGCCTACATTGTGCCCGGAGACACGTGCGATGTGGGCGTCCTGGAAGAGCGTTGCCAGTCTGCACTCGCTTCCTTCAAGGTGCCGCGCGCCTTTATCCTGGTTGACAAATTGCCTCGCACGGCGCTGGGAAAAATCCAGAAGCACATGTTGCCTAAGTCGTGGAGCTGGAAGCGGAGCAGCGAGCGGGGTTCCTGGACCTGACCTGCGTCGGGGATGAAGAACTAAGTTCTCGGCTCTTAGGACCTGACTCGCGAATCCTTACAAGACTCTGCAAAAATGCAGACCAAACCCAGAGCGGGAAGTTGCTGTAGATCCCAGGAATGATCAATTAAGTGGAGATCCACTCCGGTTGAGTGGGCCTTCCACTGTTTTTGCCGGAAGGAAGGGCAGAAGTGACATTCTCGAGAGCCGCGAAGAGTTCCTTGGCTTGAATCGGTTTCAGGACATAATCGTCCATTCCTGCCGCTAGACAACGCTCACGGTCCCCTTTCATGGTGAGCGCCGTCATGGCGATAATCGGCAGGTGCCCACCTGTGGTTCTCTCCTTCTCACGAATTGCTGCAGTGGCTTCAAAACCGTCCATCTCAGGCATCTGCACATCCATCAACACCAGGTCAAAGTGATGCGATGCTATCTTTGCCAGGGCTTCTCGTCCGTGTTCCGCCACCACGACATCATGACCTCGCTTTTGAAGCAGACGCATCGCGAACTGCTGATTGACGCGGTTGTCCTCAGCCAGGAGGATGCTCAGTTTCTGGCTTGATTCTCGCAAGGAATGTTTTGTCAATAAGATGGGCATCGGAGATTCTTGTGGGGGGTTACACAACACACGCTGGATGGTCTCCAATAGTTCCGGCTCGCCGACAGGCTTGGTGAGATAGGCGGCCACACCTAATTGTCGGCAGCGCGCTGCATCACCCCGTTGGCCGAGCGATGTCAGCATGACTATATTCTCTCCCTGTAACTGCGGATTCCTGCGAATTTGCTCCACCAGGCTGAACCCATCAATCTCCGGCTTGATGGTATCTGTCAGGATCAGTCCGAATGGCTCCCCTCTTTCCTTGCTCCTCTCCAATTCTCTCAAGGCGGCCTCTCCGGTTTCCACCACAATAGGCGACATTTTCCAGCCTTTGAGCATATCCTCCAAATTATGGCGCTGAGTCGAATTGTCTTCGACGACCAGGACGCGGACTCCCTCCAGATTTACAAGCCCCGCAGGGCCTGTCGCAGAGGCTGTCTTTGCCAGCGCGAATCTCAGCGTGAAATGAAAGGTCGATCCCTTCCCGATTTGGCTCTCTGCCCAAATTCGCCCTCCCATCAATTCCACCAATTTTCGAGAAATGGTCAATCCCAGGCCGGTCCCACCATAACGGCGGGCGGTGGTGCCATCCGCTTGAGTAAAAGCCTCGAAAATGGTTACTTGCTTCTCAGACGGGATGCCAATCCCCGTGTCTCGAACCGCACAATGCAGCTGAGCATGGCTTTCTTCCACGGATTCTGTGTCGATTTCGACTGCCACCTCTCCCTGTTCTGTGAACTTGAGGGCATTTCCGATCAAGTTAAATAGAACCTGCCGAAAACGACCTGGATCCCCCACTAACCGGGGGGGTACCTGAGGATGAACCAGGTAGTTCAATTGCAGGCCCTTCTGATAGGCCCGAAAGGCGAGCGCCTTAATAATTTGCCGCACACTGTCCCGGAAGTCGAACTCAATCATCTCCAATTCCAGTTTTCCGGCCTCAATCTTGGAAAAGTCCAGGATGTCATTGATCACGGTGAGAAGTGAATCAGCGGAACTCTTTACAATGCCGAGGAACTCCCGTTGCTCGGAATCGAGCTTGGTGTCGAGGGCCAGTTCGGTCATTCCAAGAATCCCATTCATGGGGGTTCGAATCTCATGGCTCATGTTGGCGAGAAACTCGCTTTTAGCGCGGTTAGCAGCTTCGGCGGCCTCCTTGGCACGAAATATCTCGCGTTCAGCGCGCTTCTTCTCAGTGATGTCTTGAGCCACGACGAGAATGGTTTTCCGACCGTCTACCGAAGTGACGTGGGAAGTAATCTGCACTTCGATAATCCGGCCATTCTTGAGGCGATGCCTCCATGGCCCTGACTCTTCGATGGTGGGCCTCTCCTTGGCCAAGTTCTCCATCAGGAAAGGAATATCCTCAGGTGGGCGAATATCCGTGATCCGCATAGAAAGGAACTCGTCACGCGAGTATCCGTAATGCGCAACGGCTGCATCATTGACCTCGACATATTTCAAGGTGTCCAAGTCATAGACAAACATAGGCAGAGGGTTGTCTGCAAACAAAAGTCGGAACTTGCTCTCGCTTTCTCTAACCAGGTCTTCAGCGGCTTTTCGTGCCGTAATGTCTCGGTAATTGACCACGACTGCCTCGATGCTGGGCTCACCCAGCAGGTTCCTCGCCTGCACGTCGAGCCACCGCCATGTACCATCCTTGTGCTTGTAAAGAAGCTGGGTGGTCATCATCTGGCCAGGTTGAGTGAGAATTTCAGCAAAGAGTCTCCGGTTTCGCTCCAGATGGTCGGGGTGCGCCCAATCAAACACGCTCTTGCCGATATACTCAGCTTCACTGAACCCCAAAATTCGTGTCGTTGATGGGCCCGTATAGAGAATAATTCCCTCACGGTCTAGCAGAGTTATGCCATCGGAGCTGTTCTCGATCAAAGACCTGAATCGCAGCTCACGCCTGCGGATCACGTCAGTCTGGCTTCTCACTCTTCGACGCAACACTGCGACCCAAGCTAGGGCAGTCAAAACAACCAGAGCAAGGAGGCCTAGTGCCGCTAGAGCCCGTCCGGCCGTCCACCAGGGGGGTCGGCGCGTTACCACCAAGTCGCTTGAATTGCGGAGCAATATTCGGAACGACTGGTTGTGTTCAGTCTCGTCCTTCGTGACCATGCAGATCCCCGTCGTCCGCAAGGTACCGCCGACCTGGAGCGAAGTGAGCTGTGTCGAACGATTCGAATTCCTGACTGTAGCGTCATATATAGAGGTTTCAGTTTTCAGCACGAACGATTGCCGGTCTGGAAAAGCCAAGTTTTCGAGCAATCGCCCTTCAATCGAGACCAGCAAGGAATCAAAATGCCCTTGAAGCACCTGATCTGCAGTGACCGGGATGGGGTCCAGCGGTCTCCCAGACCCTATCCGCCGGAAGACTGCGTCCTCTAAAGTTGGCCTGGACTCAGCCACATGTGGAAAGCCGGCCACGTCTACCCGGTCACCGGGCTCAACCAGAAGTGGTTCGCTGGTGCTGACTTGAAGTCCGGTCTCTCCATCGGATATGTAGATGGCCTTTCCGGGATCTTGAAAAGTGATAATTCCCTGTATTCGGATGCGATGTCCCATGACGCCTTTGGGAGCAAAGCGCTGAACATTGGCGATGGGTTGCACCTCTGCCCCATAGGGATCGGCTGGGGCGTTTTTCGTGACCGTCACCTGGTTCAGATTAGGCACATAGAGCAGGATTCCAATGAGTTGGAACTTCTCGTTAAAGAGGGCGCCACAGACTCCGCGGACCTGGACTTCGGCATCAACCAGCCCGGTTGGGACCGGTTGTTTGAAGGAAGGAATTTGAACCTTCAACCTACCTCCCGCCACGGCCATGTCAAGAACCAGGCTTTCATCGAGGATTCTCGCTTGGCGTACGATGCCGTCACTTTCGACCCATTGACTATCTTCCGCCGTTGAAAGCATCCTCTCCAATGAAACCCTGTGTGGTTTGGGGAAGGGGGCTTCTCCAATGACCTGCCATCGGGGCTTGCCAATTTGGGGAGCGAAATCTGGAGCTTCTGTCACTCCTTGCAGATCGAGCAGCTGACCTGGCCTGGGGGCAGGTGCCGACATTGGCGCATTCACCCAGATTCCGGCGCTCTCATCCTGAACGAACAGGTCGGGAGATGGGGGACCAGAGTAGGTGTCTTGCGCCAACCACTTCGGTCCACCGAAGCAAAAGTAGGTCACGACTCCGCGGATATGGACAGGATATCCCCGTTTGACCTCTTCAAGCGGGAGCCGACGAACTTGCTCAACTCGAGTCAGTACTGGGAGACTGGTCCCCAGATCTGTCGCTTGCTGGCCCACGGCTTCAAAAGCTCCCAGATACAAAATCAGCAATGAAATTGCGAGGGTGGGTAGGTGGATAGATTTCGTAACAACTTGCGATGGATCTGTCATTGGATCCTGCTCTTGGTCAATCTCGCATGGGGTGTGCCTTAGGAGACTACAAGTCTCGCTTCGGTGAGAAATTATAAAACCCTTGCTCGAAACCCTTGAAGGCTGCCCGGTTGCATATAACTTATCGACAGTCTCCAACTCCATGTTAGACACATATTTGCGGCTCTCCCAAGACCCTCATCAGTGCCCGATTTGCTTACATCAGGACTTATTGTTCGGCGTATGTGATGGAATCCATGGCATCTCCTTTTTGCAGGTCATAACATAGCCTATCTTGTCAGGACCATCTCTGATCTCATGCACGGTACCATCATGGGGCACTGTGATGAACCAATTTGATTGGGAAAGTGATTTTCTGATGGCCAGCCGGGTTTGACGGTTGCAGGAAGAAGCGAAAAGTACGACACTGAATAGGAGCAATCAAACAGTTTAGCCGTAGCGCAACTATGTCTTGCGGCCTTGAGGGCACTTGCCGCTCTCGGTATCGAGTCGGGAGGACTTGTTCGTGACTCAAGAAGAGAAACGGTTACAGGAATCCAGAGAGCGAAAAGTCCATTGGAAGCGCTGGGGGCCTTATCTCAGCGAACGGGCCTGGGGAACAGTCCGGGAAGACTACAGTCCCGATGGGAATGCCTGGGACTACCTGCCGCATGACCAGGCTCGCTCCAAGGCCTATCGGTGGAATGAGGATGGGCTGGCGGGAATTTCCGACCGGCACCAGTATGTATGCTTTGCTGTGGCACTCTGGAACGAAAGAGACTCCATTCTCAAGGAACGTCTCTTTGGTTTGACCGGAACCGAGGGAACTCACGGCGAAGATGTGAAGGAGTATTATTTCTACCTCGACAGTACACCGACTCACTCTTACATGAAGTTTCTTTACAAGTACCCTCAGGCGCCCTTCCCATATCTGCAACTCGTGGAAAATAGCCGTCTTCGCGATAGACGCAGTCTGGAGTATGAACTGATTGACACAGGAGTCTTTGATGAGGACCGCTATTTCGATGTCCTTGTGGAATATGCCAAAGGCGGCGTGGAGGATATCCTGATTCGAATTAGCGTAGTGAATCGGGGTCCAGACCCTGCTCCATTACATTTACTGCCCACACTCTGGTTTCGTAACACTTGGGAGTGTAATGGTGGAACACCAGCTGCAAATTTGCGCAGAGCCGAGGGCGTTCGATTGACGGCTGTAGAACTCAATCATCATGTTCTAGGTCAGCGGCATTTGTATTGTGAGGGAACACCGGATCTGCTTTTTACTGAAA
>DATKMG010000688.1:0-14916 GCA_035541995.1 Terriglobia bacterium | reverse complement strand
CAGTTCACGTCCCACACCCGTAAAGTGATTTTCGACGACATTCTTGCTACCGACTCAGCAGGTGCCATCGTTGTCATCGAGTTGTGGGACATGTCGATAAAAAGTGGCCCAATCATGATAAGAAAGGGATAAGAACATGGGTACATCTCCTATGCCATACGGGGAAATTCCCATCTCTTCCAGCAAGCGCTTGAAGCTGATCATGCCTGGTGGCAAAGATCAGCTGATCAGCCTGCCGCCGTCGCGTTGGACTTTGGGCCGCGCCAGTGACAACGATTTTTGTTGCCCGGATGACGCCGGGATTTCCCGCCACCATCTGATCCTGGAAAACGTAGGGAACGAATGGCTGGCCAGCGATCCTGGCAGTAAGAATGGTGTTTTTCTTAATGGCAAGCGGATCGGCCAAAAAGTCCGATTGCGGCCCCAAGACGCTTTGACCGTGAGCCGCCTGACCCTGATTTTCGATCCTGATGAGGTCCCCAGTTCCACCGTCGCTGTCGCATTTGATTCCACCGATGAAGTCTCCGCGGATCATCACGCTGAGTACACCTCATTGGAACAAGTGATCACCACCTCAGCCAGATCTTCAGCAGAATCGACGGCCGGGCAGGGGAAATTTTGGACATCCCCTTTGAATCTTTTCCGCCGGGCTGGCCGGGAATTAGTGCTGAATCGGCCTCTCGGCGAGCTCTTTCAGACTATCCTGGACCTTTCCATCGAGGCCGTGGGTGCAGAGCGGGGCGTGTTACTTATGCAAGAAGGATCGCAGCTTGTCATGCAAGCATCCAAAGGGGACGATTTTCGCATCAGCACCACGGTGCGTGATCGAGTACTCAGCGATAGGACCTCTCTGTTATTGCGCGATGTGTTGGAAAACGGCAATTATCGGGACCGGGAGAGTATTGTTTCCCAGCATATTCGCAGTCTCATAGCGGTCCCACTTCAAACTGACGAGCGCGTGCTGGGAATGATTTATGTGGACTCTGTGGGTCAGGGACGGAGATTTAACAGGGATGATCTTGAACTGCTCACGATTATGGCCAATGTCGCGGCGCTCCGAATAGAACGGGAACGGCTGACACAAGTGGAAGAAGTCCGTCGCCGTTCGGCCTATGAACTCATGCAGGCTGCCGAAATACAACGGCAGTTCCTGCCCCTGGAGCCTCCGCAGGTGCCGGGAATCTCGCTGGCGGGGTATAACCATGCCTGCCAGACGATCGGTGGCGATTACTTCGGTTACGTGGCCTATCCTGGCGGCTGCGTCGCTGTCATGATCGGCGATGTCTGCGGGAAAGGGTTGGCGGCCGCGCTGCTTATGATGAACCTGCAATCCCGCGTACAGATTCTTGCGGAGGAGGCTGTTGCGCCGGCTGCTTTGGTTAGCCGCCTGAACCGGGCTCTTATTGCCTGGGGGCTGAATGACCGATTTATTAGCTTTTTCGTTGCGGTGTTGGAAACCGGGTCCGATCGGATGCAGTACTGCAATGCCGGCCACAATCCCCCGTTCCTGCTTCATGCAGACGGCAGCCTCGAACGGCTGGAAGAAGGCGGTCCAGTGCTGGGGATTTTGCCGGATGCTACTTATCTGGAAGCCACCTGCCGGTTCAGGACGGGTGACGTACTGTTGCTCTATAGTGACGGAGTGACAGAAGCCTACAATCCTGCCGGGAAAGAGTTCGATGAATGCCGTTTACAGGAATTTCTGTGCAGGACCCGCCACCAATCTGCCGGAGTGATCTGCAGCAACCTGATGGAAGAGTTGCACCACTGGATGGATGGCACGCCAGAGCAGGATGATATGACCATTGTCGTGGCACGCAAAGATGAGTGAACGGTTGAATGGGAGCGCGGGACTATCCCTATCTTGAAGGAAGCTTTTTGTGGTAAAAAAATCATCAAGAGGCAAAAGGTGCCGTGCCCTTAACGATCCTACTTTTGGCGCAGGTTGCCCGTTGATTCTGGTCCCACGGAGTGACCAGCATGATCGGCCAAACGATTTCTCACTACAAGATTCTGGAAAAGCTGGGCGAGGGTGGGATGGGTGTGGTGTATAAGGCCCGCGACACCCACCTGGACCGCTTCTTGGCCATCAAGGTCCTGCCCGATGAGTTCTCCAACGATGCGGAGCGGTTGGCCCGCATTCAGCACGAAGTGCAGCTGCTGTCATCACGCAATCATCCCACAGGAACATTCAGATGAAAAAGTCAAAAAAGCAATATGCACGAAATTCGATTGGATCTAGTATCGGTCGGCGTAACTTTCTGGCCAACACCGGGGTCATCGTTGGTGCATCTCTTTCGAAGCCATCCTTGTTATTCGCTCAGCAACCGGCATTCGAGAACATTGCCACTGAGGAAGTTCAGGCTCAGACTGGTGTATCGGAACGTTCTTCAGACCAGCAGCCTGAACCGGTAAACGCCCGGGAAAGGCTTCTGCTCGATTTTGGATGGACTTTTCACCTGGGCCACGCTTGCGACGCGGCGCAGGACTTCCAATTCATGGGCAACTATCGAAAGACTGGGAACTTCAGTCCTGTCAGCACCGTGCTTTTCAATGACAACGACTGGAAGTCCGTAGATCTGCCTCATGACTGGGCTATCGAGCTGCCATTCCAAAACGATTCCATGCTTTCAAGCAAGGGGTTCCATCCGCTTGGACGGGCATACCCCGCCACAAGCATAGGCTGGTACCGGCGCATCTTCGACCTACCTTCCTCCGACGCCGGGAAGCGGATAATACTTGAGTTCGACGCTGCCCACCGCGAGGCCATGGTCATCCTTAATGGTTTCTTCATTGGGAGACACACAGGCGGCTACGATCCATTCAGCTTCGATGTAACAGACTTCTCCAATCCGGGCGGCCATAATGTACTGGTGGTGCGTGTGGATGCCACCCAAAGCAGCGCTTCCGATGGTGAATACGAAGGAGGGGGCATTTACAGGCACGTCTGGCTGGTTAAGACCAACCCGGTGCATGTGAAAAAGTGGGGCACGTTCGTGCGCACAGAGGTACGCCCGGACGATGCGACAATCAGGATCCGGACTGAGGTGGAAAACCATGGCAGAGGGGTGAAAAGCACGCGCGTCACCTCGGCCATTATGGATCCCACCGGCAAGGAGGTGAGTAAAGCGACGACCCCGCCGGCATCCATAGAGGAAGGTGAGGAGCATGTTTATGAACAGCAGGTATTAGTGAAGGCGCCTGCGCTTTGGTCGCTTGGGGAGCGAAATCTCTACAAACTCGTGACCGAGATCGAGGCAGGAGGTACCATTACGGATCGATATGAAACCACCTTTGGTATTCGCAAATGTGAGTTTGACGCGGAGAAGGGCTTCCTGCTCAACGGTAAACCTGTAAAACTGAAGGGAACATGCAATTGCCATGACCACGCGGGAGTGGGCGTCGCGCTGCCTGATGCCATTCAGTATTTTCGTGTCCGTAAACTCCAGGAAATGGGTTGCAACGCTTTGCGAACTACGCACCATCCGCCTACTCCGGAACTGTTGAACGCAGCCGATGAACTGGGCATGTTGGTATTGGACGAAACACGCAGGATGTCATCAAATCCCGAAGGCCTGAGCCAGTTTGAGAATCTGCTGCGGCGTGATCGCAATCATCCGAGCGTTTTCATGTGGTCGATGGGTAATGAGGAACCCTTGGCCGCCACCGATCGTGGGCTGTTGATCCTGACGGCCCTGAAAGCCGTTGCTACCAAGTTTGATGGATCGCGACCTGTTTCCATCGCTCCCGTTGGTGGCGGCAGCATGGGTAGATTCGGTTTCGCCGTATGCGACGTACAGGGGTATAACTATGCCGATCCGCAGGCCGACGCGTTCCATAAGGCCAATCCTAAAGTCCCCGTGATGGGCACGGAGCAAGTAAGTGCCGTGGCCACTCGCGGGATCTACATCATGGATCCTAAGCGCGGCTATGTGGGGTCGTACGACCCGTACACCACCAGCGGCCGCGCCTCTTGCGAGGGATGGTGGAGTTTTTGCGACGCTCGCCCCTGGCTGGCTGGCGGCTTCATTTGGACAGGGTTCGATTACCGCGGCGAACCATCGCCAAACAGATGGCCTAATGTCAGCTCGCAATATGGCGTCATCGACATTTGTGGCTTCCCCAAGGATAGTTTCTACTACTTCCAATCGTGGTGGACGGCAAAACCAGTGCTGCACTTGTTCCCTCACTGGAACTGGCCGGGGCTCGAGGGGCAGGAAATAGCAGTCTGGGTGTACTCAAACCTAGACAGGGTGGAGTTGTTCTTAAACGGCCAGAGCCTGGGAGCAAAGGAAATGAAGAAGAATTCGCATCTGGCATGGAACGTGAGGTACGCTCCCGGCATGATCGAGGCACGAGGATACAAGGGCGGGAAGCTGATGATGACCGAAAAGCGTGAAACCACAGGGGCATCGACGAAGCTGGCAATGACTGTCGACCGCCGGGAAATCTTGGCCGATGGCGAGGATGTCGCAATATTTGCGGTGGAGGTTCAGGATTCGCAGGGGCGCTATATGCCTGTCGCTGACAACGAGGTGACCTTCAGCATTTCCGGGCCGGGAAAACTGATCGGCGTTGGGAATGGAGACCCTACAAGTCACGAATCCGACACCGGCAACGTTCGTAGGGCTTTCTCCGGCATGTGTATGGCTATCCTGCAATCGACGAAAAGAGGTGGCAACATAACTGTTGAGGCGAGTTCGCCCGGTTTGACTCCGGTCAGTGTCATAATCACGACGAAAGAAGTGACGCTACGGCCTCAGGTTGCGGTTTGGGAACGGGAAGTTCCCGTTGGAGCGGGCATCACGGGTCTCTGGAGACTAGTTCCGACAGCAGCTGCCTATGTTCCTGCAGGCGGTAGCCGTGGAACTGCTCAGATCTTCACCTTCCGGCAGAATGGAACCATGCTCACTGGAGCTGTTGAAGGGGGAACCGGTGGCCGCAACGAAAGCAGTGGAGAAACACCCGTTGCGATCAGGGACGGGAAAGTGGAAGATGCCAGCATCACTTTCAAGGCAGGCAACCTGACCTACGTGGGAACAATACACGGGGATCAAATCGAATTACAGCGACCCAGCGGCCGGGGAGACCTGAAAACTCCTGGCTCACCTGCGGGACAGATCCCTGTGATCGGCCCTCCGCCTGACGGTTCGGACCCCTCGTCGGGAGCATTTTACTACGGGCCGGGAAACGGAGAAGGACAAGACATGGCTAAACCCTCTCCGCTGGTTCTTATTAGGGCAAAAAGGTAGAGAAAGAAGTCACGGGCTCAAGCACCAGGGCGCCCTGGGCTGGCCTGTTGGACCCCTTCAGGGGCCCAATGGGAATCCTTAATTATTAAGCGACATTCGTGACTGTACTGTCTCCCTTCTATTGAGCAGGCTTGTCCTCCTCGGTCAAATGTCCACCGTACATTCGCGCTAGCGCAGTGAGTGCTGCTTTGGGGCGCCGGTCCACGGTGACAACTCCGAAGCATCCAAAGGGGCCGTTGTCATTGAATGTTCGGCGATGATAATAGTCCGCCCAGCACCACAGAATCCCGCCGGAGCACTCCTTGCAATCCTGGATGGCATGCCAAACCGCCTCGATCAGTGCGGCCTGGTGATCCTCGGTATAGACCATGTCGCCATGCATTCCCGGCACGCCCCACGTCCCAAACTCGGTCACCAGCACCGGTTTGTCTGGAAAGGCAGACCCCTGCCGCCGGATATGTTCCGTAGCAGGCCGGGTGACTCGCTCGCCGAGATCGCCGGCATGAAGGGAGCGGTTCCGCCCAAACGTGCCCAAGTAAACATTGATCGCGACCAAATCTGCATCTTCGTATGCCGCGTGCGGCTTGGCATCCTCTGTTGAAATGACGAAGGTCGTCAGCCGTGACGGGTCCAATTCTTTCGCTCGGTGGATCAGTTTTCGCATCACTTCAATTCCTGCCGGCTTGGCGGTCTGCGATTCGTTGGCCATGCTCCAGATGATGACGCATGGATGGTTCTTGTCCCTCTGGATCATGCGCTCGAGTGCCGGCATGGCCTGGGTGAGGATGCTTTCGTCAAGCACCTCGTCGCCTCTGTCAGAGAAGTTGTTGCCCCACCAGTTGATCGTCACTTCCTCACTCAACACGATGCCCATCTCATCGTAGAGCGAGAGAATTTCCGGTGATTGTGGATAATGAACGCGCACCATGTTGATGCCGGTCCGCTTCATGCGGCGGATGTCGGCCAGCAGGAGTTCCCGCGGCGGTCGCGGCCCGTACCGTCCATATTCGTCATAACGGTTGACCCCCTTGGCAAAGAACTTCTGACCGTTGATCAGAATGTCGCGTCCGTGCGTCTCGATCTTCCGGATGCCGAAGCGGGAAGCCATTGAATCGGAGTCGCGGCCGCCTTCGATCGTCGCGTTCAAGGTGTAGAGATTCGGTTTCTCCGGCGACCATGGAATCGCCTGGGGGAGCGCGATGGAAAACTTCTGCACGGACTTGCCTCCGGGCGATACGGTGAGTTTCGCCTCGCCCTGCGGGCCAGGTTGGCCGAGTATGCTCGTGCGCAAGGTAACTTGGGTGGCCTCAGTCGCGCGCGAAGTCATCTCTACCGTGCCGTCAACGATTGCGCCTGCGCCGTTAGGCACGGCGTGGATGGTCAGATCGGAAATATACACTTGCGGGCTTGTCTCCAGAACAACCGGCTCGAGGATGCCACCATAGGACATCCATTCGATCTTCTTGGCGCCGGGGAGCCAGGTAAGCCTGGCTGTATTGTCCACCCTCACCACCATTTGATTTGCTGAGTCCGGCAATAGCCTGCCAGTCACGTCGAATTCAAAGGGGAGATAGCCGTTGAGGTTCTCTCCCAGGAGCTGGCCGTTCAGCCAGACCTTCGCGTGATAGTTAACCCGGCCGAACTTCAACCGCTGAACCTTGCCTTTGGTAGCGAGAGCAGCAGGGAGTTCGGTGGAATACCATCCCACACCCTCATAGCCCCACAGGGCGTCGTCAAAAAGGTCCCACGCCTTGGGCACCTCCACCTTCGTCCACTCGGACCGGTCGAAAGTCGTCGCCTGCCAATTCTCTTTTTCACCCACGTCGGGCATGTCGATTTGAAAACGCCAATTGCCGACAAGCTCGGCCGAGCTGCGAAAGGCCGGCGCCGCAGTTGATCTCTCCATCCCCTCTTCGGTGTGCCGGGCTGATTCATTCGCGACTGTGGTGATCGTGACGATCACCAGGGAAGCCAGGAAAATTCGGTTGCTGATGTGTCTCATGGTTTGATTCCTCCGAGCTATAAATTCATCTCTCACCTGACCTCCGGGCGAAGGTCGTTCAGTGGTAAAGAGTCATCGCGACACACACGCCGGATTTATTGACAAACGGGGTAACGGGTTAAGACTCGCTGAAGTCGATCATGATGGGACGAGTGCGGAAGCCCCGTGTCTTGACGGCGCAGTAAATCAGTCCGCTAAGAAACCAGATCCCGCCCACAATCTGCGCCGGAGTCCTCAAGCCCACCCAAATCCACAGGCAGAACACAAAGCCGATCAACGGCATGACCACGTCTTGCAGCGAGCGTCGTTTATGGTCAGGCCGCGGAATGACCGTGAACTGCCAGAAGGTCGCGAAGTTCACACCCATGAATGCCAGGAAGGCGCCGAAATTCAATATCTCCCCGGCTTGTTCGTAAGATATCAGGAGCGTCCCGACATACGCCACGATCCCGATCAACCAGATGTTGCGCGTGGGAGTATTGTGCTTCGGATCGAGGTAAGCAAAGATACGGCGCGGCAGGACGTTGTCCCGGCCCATGCCAAAGAGCAGGCGCGCCGCTCCCAACTGCCCGGTCATGCCGGCTCCCATGCAGGCCAAGATCAGAATGACTCCCAGCGCTTGGAAGAGCAAGGGGCCGCCGACGCGCCGCGTGACATCCATGAAAGCCGTCTCCAGATTCGGGAAGGTCGAGAAATCCGGCCAAATCCTCTGGCCGAGGTAGACCTCGAATCCCCCGACAATGCCTGTGAACAGGCAGACCGATATCGCTGCCAGCTTGACGTTGCGCTTGGGATTCACCACATCTTCGGCCAGAGTCGTAACGCCGTCGAATCCGATGTAGGTGAGCGCTGCATAAGAAGTAGCCGTCCAAATCGTACGAATGTCAAACGCCCTGGGGTTGTAGAAAGGTTCATAGGAGAAAATTCCACCCCATCCTCCCCAATGAAAGAGGTACCGGATCGCCAACACCATGAACGCGACAATCACCACGGACATGACAGCGACAAGGACTATGTTCGCTCGCGCCGTCGCGCGGATGCCCCGGAGGTTCATATACGTCATGATGCCTACGAAGAATGCCGCCAGTACGAAATAGGGAACCTGGGGTAGAAATCGCTTTACGGTGAGGGTCACAAAAATTCCATTCAGAAGCGGCTGAATCAGATAGTCGAGGAACATCGCCCAGCCGGTCAGGAATCCCAAGTGGGGGTTCAAGCCTCGTCCGACATAAGTGTAGGCCGAACCCGCCGTGGGATATATTGCCGCCATCCGTCCGTAACTGACGGCCGTGAACAGCATGGCTAGCATGGCAATGAGGATGGTGGTAACGAAATGTCCATTGGAGAGCTTTTGGGCGATGCCGAACATCGGGACCGGAGCAATCGGCATGATCAATACGATGCCGTAAAAGATCAGGTCCCACAGGGTCAGCACCCGGCGCAGGCGCGGCGCCGATGCTCCGGAATTCGGAACGGTTTGAACTGCAGGTTCGCCCAACTTGACCTCCTCAGGGGTCGCCCCCGGTCCATTCGATTAGGACTCATTCGCGTTATCAGGAGATAAGCAGTTCAGCCATCCTCCATGGCAATCTTCCAATGTCGAACCAGTCTATTGTGCCCTTAAGAATTCTATCTCCGCAACTTCTCTAAGACGTTAGAAATCACAGGCTATGAGGTTTTTCGGGCAGGCAGCTGACGGAAATCCAGTTTCTCAAAGACCTGCTCGTCTTATTCGGGTGCGCGGTTCCGGTCGTCTATCCCGTCTGCGGACACCGGGATGACCCCTACTTCATCAGTCCGTTTGCGACAAGCCAGGCCTTGGCATACCGGTAGCTTTCGTGCAGTTCCTCATCCTCGTCCCGGTTATCGGTGTCGAGCTCGATGGTGAAAACCATCCGTTCCCCGGTCGCGGCTTGTGCGAGGACCGGCAGCAGCGTGGGAAAATCTACGAGGCCCCGGCCAAGCGCGACGCCGTTGTAGACGCCGTTCTCGAGCGCATAGTCGCGGACATGCGCGTGAAACGTACGCGGCAGGCATTTGCGCGTGGCGAACAACGGGTCTTCGTTCAGGATAAGCCAGTTGCCGGTATCGTTCAAGATACCCACGTTGTCGAGACCGGTCCCTTCCGAAACACGGATGAGGTCGTCAGAGGAGAAGTAATCGTAGTCCTCCTGGCAGATCCGGAGCCCGAGGCTTTTCGCCGATCTGCCAAGCTCTCGAATGGAGTCGGTCGCCAGCCGGACGCTCGCCGCCCGGGTGAGGCGCCCGTTGATATCCGGGGAGAAGGTGCACGTCCGCGCGCCTAAACGGGCCGCGATCTCAAGGTCGCGGCGGCCCGCCTCGAGCGCCGTAAGACGGACTTCGTCATCGTAGGTCACCGCCACCCCGCCCACTTCTACCACCGGCCACAGGTCGTTTTCCCTGAGTCGCGTGTTCAGCTCGTCGATGTAGCGCTTGTCGGTCGAGGGAAAGGCCGCAATGTCGAGATCTATTCCCATCGGCGAGAAACCGAATTCCTTGGCGATCGCAACCGTCTTGTGGATTACGTAGTCGAGCCGTGCCGTGCTATCCAGCCGGAGCTTCCGGATCTGACGGTGCCAGTTCTGGTCCGACAGCGAACCCACAATAATCTCGGTGTGAAGCTCGGCGGTGCCCGCCAGGGCGGCAGCGGCCGGTCCGGCTGCTGCCATGGTTGCGATGAAGGTTCTACGGTCCATGTGACCTCCCGGGGTAAGAATCGTTACTGTGTTTGGATCTATCTTTGCGCACCATAGCTAAGTCCAAGTTTCAATTACTTCGAATTTTGCTTTAGATAATCCTCGTTAAATAACTCGTCTGAAAGAGATGGATCGTAGTGACCTTCAATTAGCTTTAAAACCAGTTTCCCCTTCTTTCTAAAGTCTTCAACACGCGCTACTGTCACAGTCCAGTTCCCCTGGATCTTCTTGATTTCATCGGCATAGATAACCTTCTCAAGCTTATCCGAGTCTCCAAAGAGTTCCCATTTCTGGAGCATTCCATTGTCTTCTCGAAAATAGGAGGCCGAACGAGGGTAGTTCGAGTCGTTCTTGAACTTTGGCTTAATCCGATTCTCAACCTCATGGCATCGAATGCCGTCGATTTGTTTCATCCCCTTTGCCTGGTGATCATATTTCTGCAATTCTCCCCCAATGAGTTCTTGCACTGAAATCGTCAGTCCTTTGAACTTATAATTTCGCGCTCCAGACACCCGGACCTTTTTCTTGAGAGCACTGTTGGGCCGATAGGCGATATAATCTGAGTCTCCATCAGGTTTCTCATGTACCAGAAGCAGCTTGCCTTTTTCCGAAGGCGGTGCTTCCAGCCTTATCAAATGCGACATCAATCCTTGGTTAGCCTTCCTCATCCAGGTGAACTCAAGGTGAATAGGATCCTTCTCCGCTTCCCTGTAATCCACCCCCATTTTGAAAATGGCGCTGCGGCGTGCCGACTGGTTGAGATACTGATTGACGAGCTGTTCCCCCTTTGGATCGGCTTGTAGCGTAGGGAGCGAGGCAAGAAGGAACAAAATGGAAGACGATATGAAAGAGGTTCTCTGATTCATGAAATGACTCCTGTGTGACTCTACGAGGTGGATGATCAATGGAATGACTCCATCGGATCGGAAACTTGGCAAACATCCCCATTCCCAGCCCCCGGCTGGGTTGCCTGTTAATCCACAGCGCCACATCTCTCACCGCAAAACGTTTAGCGACCCTGCAGAGATTCACAACTCCTCGCAGACTTTTTCAGTCATGTCAATTTTCTTCAAGGTTGCACGACCCAGCAATAGGATGAGGGCAGGAAGCAGAAAGATTGTGGCAATGAGATTAGCCCCCATGACCGAGGCAGACAGAAGGCCAAACTGGGAGACAGGCACAAAACGCGATGCGCCAAAGATGAGGAACCCAAAGGTCAGCGCAATAGCCGACGAAATCATGGCGCCGCCGGCACTCATGAGGGCTTCTCGCATGGCATCGGGTACCGTCAATTTCCTACGAACCCTGTGACGGCGGAAGTGAATCAAGTAGTGGATGCAGTTGTCTACGGCAATGCCGATCGAAATGTTGGCAATCACGCTGGTATTAATATTCAATGGGGTTCCCGTCCAGCCTAAAAGTCCAAAGAAGAAAAGAACAGGCAGGCCGGCTGGGATGATCGAGAGCAGGCCCACCTTGAAAGATCGGAACAGAACGATGACGATTGCCGAGATCAACAAGGTGGAGAGCAAAAGGCTCTCTACTTGCCCTTCGGCCACGCTGTCTGAGGTCTGATTCATCAAGACCAGGGTTCCAGTCGAATGGACCTGTATGTCGGGCGGAAATAGTTCCTTACCCTGGCGCTCAATCCGGTTGAATTCGCTTCTGAGCTCCGTCGATCGGAAGATCCTGGTGCGAACCAGAATACGCAGGGTTCGGTGATCGGCACTGAGGAACTCTTCGGTCAGGTTACTCGGGTCCGATTCGGCAAATTCCACCAATTCCTGGATCACTGCCGGATCGGAAGGCAGAACATAAAACTGGGGGTTATCGGAATGAAAGGCACGATTCAGCAACTTCAGGCTATCGATGATCGAGAGAGTCTTATCTACCCCTGCTGTCTGGCCCATCGAACCCTGGAGCGAATCGGACGTCATCAGGATTTCGGGATCCAGTACCGAGCGGTCTCCTTGAGCCTCGATCACTACAGAAAATGTGGCGAGTCCCGCCAGGCGGCTAGCAAAAGCCTCTGATGCCTTGGCAATTTGGGAAGACTGACGAAAGTAGCCCAGGTAGTCCGTATGAACCTGCAAGCGATAGAGCCCCCAGAGTGCCCAGACCGCACAGAGCAGGGCAGCCCCATAGATCCAGTGTGCCCGGCGAAAATCAAATTGACCGAGTTCTCCCATCAGATAATAGCGATGACTATCCTCTTGCCCCGGCACTTCATTCAGGCGGGGTATCCGATGATGCCATAGGAGCAACGGCACAAGCGTCATGCAAAGGAAATAACCCAGGAAAACCCCCCAGGTTGCAAAAATCCCGAAGTCGCGAATTGTCGGAATGCGACTAATGACCAGTGACCCAAATCCGGCCATGGTTGTTGTCGCAGAGATAAGGATGGCGACATGGGTATAGTTGATTGTTTCGAGCAAAACCGCCCGATAACTCTGTTTTCCCAATGGCGCAAGTGGAGCGCTTGATTCGTGGGCGTTGAGAAAGGAGTCTTTATCCCTTGGCGTGTGTGTGTGTCCTTGCAGCCGGTAGGCTCGTAACAAGGCCCGATAGTACTGGGCAAGGAAGTGGATAACGTAGGAACTACCGTTGGCAATCAGGAGTGACGGAAGCGTGAGGGTTGTGATTGTCAAAGGACGTCCAATGAGGGCCATGGGTCCTAGGGTCCAAAGCAGAGCGATCAGTACGGCCACCAGAGGTAATGAAATCCCGCGCCAGGAGCGGAAGCTCACAATGAGGAGTCCCACAACCAAAATGAGGGTTAGCGGGGTGAAGAGCTTGAGGTCGCTCATCATATTTGTCGTGCCCTCGAACTCCATCTCCGGCAGGCCGCCAATGAACACCTCCGCGTGCTGTCGCAGCGGATCAACGATTTCAAGCACTCGTTGAGTGACAAAGCGTCCTTGGGAAAGCGCCCTTTGGCGTTCGAAGTTTTCCAAAAAGACCAGGATCGAAGTGCTCTGGAGGTCCTTGGATATGATATGTTTCTCCAGGAGAGGATCTGCCTGGATTCGGAGTCGCAATTCGTCAAGGTTTAGCGTTTCCAGGTTTGCCGGAACGAGGGGTTTGATTTTGACTTCATCCCCTTGACCTTCAACATCCATCAGGTTCGTGAGGCTTAATACCCGTTTGACACCCTCGACCCTCTCAATATTCGCCGTAACCTCCCGGATCTGTTCCAGCATCGAGCGTTTCAGAAGATCATGACTGGTAAGCATGATGAGTAGGATTTCGTCGTTACCAAAAATCCTTTGGATTCTTTCGTAATAAGTATTCTGTTTTGAATTGGCTTGAACAAAAGAGGATGATGAACTGTCAAACTGCAGGTGACGCAAGGGAATCAGCCATCCTGCACTCAGAAGAAGAATGAGGGACAAACTCCAGCGGGAGTGGTCTAGCAACCAGGAGCAGAAGCGAGCCATGATCAAGCTTATAAGGGAAAGCATTGACTGGTGTCAATTGGTAATCCTGCCCGACCTGGTGACATATGCCCTTCTTCGAGGTTCTCACCTTCACGGGTTTACTCAGCGTGGCCCAAGTGGGCCGTGAGGACGTTCGGACGTTGAGTGAACAGTTGCTGATGCCTTCCGCTTCGGGGGAGAGTAAGAATAGCTTCGAATTGGAGAGGTGACGGGCCGCGCCGGTTTATTGAAGCGGGGACATCGCAAAGGAAAAGAACCCTGGCAGCGCAGAAGATTATCGACGTCACCGAACAGAAGCGGTTGAATGATGCGTGAGAGGCGGGAATTCCATGGAAGAAATGGGGACCCTACCTCAGCGAGAGGCAGTGGGGCACGGTACGCGAGGACTACAACGAGGACGGGCTGGGAGGAACTTGCGATGAAAAGTAACGCCTGTCGTGCTTTGGCCAGTCCTGTGAATCGAGCGGGACCCCACCCTGAAGGAGCGGCTGTTCACAAACGCGGGCTGGGAAGCGGCTTGGCTTCGTCTGTTGCCAACGCTGTGGTGGAACACATCTGACCACACTGCAGCAAGACTCCGCACGAGCCTTCTGACGACACGGGGCGGTGAAAATGATGAATCCAGACTGGCTATTGCTTGAAGGTCACCGGAGGTCCACTGGTTCGTTTCACCTTGAGGTTGACAGTCACCTCAACGCGGTCGGCGATTTTGATGAAGGGAATGCCTTTGGTCATCCCGTAGTCCTTACGGTCGAAAGCCATTGTCCCTTTAATCGTGCCATTGCCTGACCCCCTCTCGCCTTCCATTGTAAACGTGAGCGTCTCGCTTTTAGTCTCACCGCGTATCGTAAAGTCGCCGTCCACCTCAAAGGTGTTGGGACCGGTCTGCACAAGCTTCTTTGATACAAACGTGATTAACGGATTCTGCTCGACGTAGAAGAAGTCTTTGCTCTTCAGCTTGCCGTCCTTCATGCCACTTCCAGTATCCACGCTGGCTGCCTGAATCTTGATTTCTAATACTGCGCTTTCCACATCAGTAGTCTTTAATGTGAGCGTGGAGTCCCATTTGTCGAAGGTACCTTTTAAAGACATCGACGCCTTCACAAAGAAGGTAATCGAGCTGTCTTCCGGCGTAATCACGAAAACAGGAGTCTCTGCTCGGGTTACTGACGGGAGCAGGGTGGATACTAAGAGGCAGAATATAGTTAATGGTATTCGCATGGCAAACACTGTGGGTCTTTCCCGCTTCATTGTCAACCAAAGAATTTGCATTATCGAATTCAACGATCCTGCGCCCTCGACTGGAAAAAGAGGGTCTTCAAGTTGTCCGCGCCCATAACTCTCCACAGCTCCGCATAACCAAAGAATGGGATCAGCAGGATAAACAAAAGCACCGCTAGAAACAGTATTCCCTTCAATGTTTCGCCACCGATCTGAAGCGTTCACGGCCGTTTCTCGACAAGCGACCTATCCAGCATGATTCGCGCTCTTTTTCGTAGCTTAAAGGA
>DATKMG010000687.1:0-6702 GCA_035541995.1 Terriglobia bacterium | reverse complement strand
GTAGCCGGTGGAGCCCCGGAAGTTCATCTGCAAAACGGCGATGCCGCGATTGGCCAGAAACTGTACTTCGGGATCAAAACCCCAATGGTCCCGGGCCCAGGGCCCGCCGTGGGGATTGATCACCACCGGTAATTTTTGCGGCGCAATCCCTCTGGGCAGGGTCAGATAACCGTGAATGGTGAGGCCGTCCCGGCTCTGGTAGTGAATGGGTTGCATATCAGCCAACTCAGCTTCATGGAGCCAGGGGCTGACCTCGGCCAGCTTCTGAAGCTTGCCGGTGGTCTGATCATATAAATAATAGGCTCCCAGGGATTTGTCGCTGTAAGTGCGCACTATCAGCTTGGTTTCGTCTTTGCTGTGCAGGTTGCGGCCGTCGCCCGCCACGACCTCGTACCCCGGCAGCTGCTGCTCGAGGGTGTTTTGCAGGTGTCTGCGGGCTTCGTCGAAGAAATAATAATGCCGCTTGTCGGTAAAAAACGACACTCCGGTGATGATCTTTCTCGCCTTGGACCGCAGAAGGAGATTCACATCGACGTCCGGATTGCCGTAGATCCGCTCCAGGAATTTGCCCTTGTCAATATCATAACGGTAAATCTCCTGCTTATCCTGGCCGAGATTGGAGGAAACGTAGAGATTTTGGTCATCAAAGGTGAAGAAGAGGGGATCTAACGTGTCCTTGAAGTTGGTGGTGACAATGGCCCGGAAGGGGTCGGGTTCGGTTTTCCGGTAGAGCAGAGTTTGATTAACCCCATCGGTGGTCTCCGCCACCCGAAGCTGGCCAACGTTATCGGTCATCCAGGCCGAAATGTTACCCGGGTTTTCCCCCACCAGCTTCAGATCGCCGGTATAGATGTTGAGCCGGTAGGCATCAAAGAGCTTTGGGTCCCGCTTGTTCATGCCGATGAGAAGTTCCTCTTTGATATCCTCCCGGTCATCGATGATACTGACCCGGACATTTTCAAAGGGGGTCAGGTCCTTGAAACCGGAGCCGTCGCGGTCGACGCCATAGGCCCGGTAGTTCTCATCGCCATTCCGGTCCATCAGGTAAATGAGGCGCTGGTCGTTGGCCCAGAGATAATCAGTGATATCCCGTTGGGTCGACTCGGTGATCCGGGTGACCTGCTCTTCGCCGATCTTCTGGACAAAGATATTGAGCCGGTGTTTCCAGGGCATCAGGAAGGAGAGATACTCGCCGTTGGGAGAAATCTTGAACCCGGTTTTTTCCGGGTTCCGGAAAAAATCCTGCATGGGGATTAATCGCCCTTCTTTTCCTGGAGGTTGAGCCTTTTCGCCGCATCCCACCGTCAGGAGAAGCATCCCTGCCAACCACAAACAAAATAAGCCCTTCACTTTAAAGGTCATAAGGGTTCCTCAAAACAATTAGCTGAGCCATTCGAGAGCCTGGCCTACATTGAGAACTTATCTTATATGATCTATGATGGCCAGAATGAGAATTCTCAGAAGTGATACGTCCATGGACCTCAGATTCATGGGGTTTTAGCCAGGGAGCGGACTGCCCTCACAAATGCCCTGGTGCCCGGCCTGGCAGGGTAGGCCCGCAAAACCGTTTCCCCATAGGAGGGGCGGTAGTTGAAGGGGATCAGGACCGTGGAGTCAGCTGACCAGTAGAGATCAAAATTGGCGTAAACGTCCCGGGAATGCCGGTTAATCATCAGCTCCCTGACCACTGCAATATCTCGTTCGTCAGGGTTGGGCAGGCGCCAATCCGCATGGTTCCCCAGCCTTAAGTTCTTGCAGTACTCCTGGGCCTGCTCGTAGGTGACCTCCTTGCCGTTGTCGCCCTTCTGCCACATCAGGTTCCGCTTTGTGTCCGTCACCGTGCCATCCCCATTATCCACAAACCTGGCCACTGACCCGGCCAGAGGTGACAGACCGAAAAACAAGAAGATGAAAGTTATGAAGATGAGCCATAACTCTTTTGTGGTTAGCATCCGAGTTTCTCCTTCTTTTGTGCATTGTGTTTTGCAGGGCTTGCGGCCATTTCTTTAGGAGACCTTAGACCAGCCTCACCCGGCCTTCCCCCAGCCAGGCGACCAGCCGGAGAGGAGCCTGGCAGTCACCCAGGCCAGGGCGTAAAGTCCGCCCAGCAGGACGACGTCCGTCGGACCCACGGGCAAGTCGTATTGATAGGCGGTCCAGAAGCCGAGGAAGGCCACGGCGCCGCCGATAATTGAGGCAAAAATCAAAAACTGGCGCATTTGGCGGGCAAACAGGTGAGCGGTCAACGCCGGAATCAGCAAGAACCCGAAGGCGATGAGCGGCCCGACGCTGAGCACGGCCATGGAGACGGTGAGGCCGATGAGCAAGTAGAGCAGCACGTCCCAGAGAACTACGTTCTTGCCCAGGGTGATGGCCATGACGCGGTCAAAGGAGACCAGCAGCAACTCCTTGTAAAAGAATCCCAAGATGACGATGACGAGCATGAGCGTTGCCGCAGTCAGCATGAGATCGAAGTTGGAGACGGTGATGACCTCGCCTTTCATCAGGTCGAGCCAGCCGATCTCGCCGAAAGGGTTTTTGGCCAAAAGCAAAATGTTCAAGGCCCCAGCCACCACATAGCCGGTGCCGAGTCGACCC
This sequence comes from Terriglobia bacterium, assembly GCA_035541995.1. Lineage (GTDB taxonomy): Bacteria > Acidobacteriota > Terriglobia > Versatilivoradales > Versatilivoraceae > DATKMG01. Next base: position 4,104 of record DATKMG010000687.1, on the reverse strand, counting down.
TCAGGCCGGCCGCGACCGCGCCGTTCCAAAAAGGCCAGCACCAGGATAGCGGCCAGCGAGAAGGTTATTGAGCCAACAAAGGCGAGCGCGTGCGTGCCATGGTGGTCACTCAGACGAAAGCCGAACCACAGGGGCAGGGAGAGGGCGATGGCCACGCCCGTCGAGGAAATCTGCGGCAGCGTCACCCCCATGAAGACCAGCCGGCGCATCACCAGAAACACCCCGACCAGGGGGCACGAAAACCCGACCAACACGCTGGTATAAACCGAATTGCGCAGGAGAAACTCGGGAGAGAGTATATGACGTAACGTGTCCATATCAGACCATCCCCATTTCCAGGACACCCGCCAATCTTTGCGGACTAAGCAGTTCAGAGGCAGAGCCGCAGAGTACCATGTCACGGTGCAGCCAGATAACTTGCTCGGCGTGATGGCGCATCAGGGCGTAATCATGGGTGACGATAAGGACCGTGATCTTCCTTTCCTGGATGATCTGTGAAATGAAATCCAGCACTGCATGCGTCGCTTCGGGATCCACGCCCGCGGTCGGCTCATCGAGCATCAGGACCTCAGGTCGAGTCGCCAGGGCACGGGCGATCAGCACGCGTTGTTTCTGGCCCCCGGAGAGTTTAGCAAACCGCTGGTGAGCAAACTCCTCTGCTCCCAGCACCCGCAGGCACTCGCGGGTAAAAGCCCGCTCGCTCCTGGGAATAAAGCGGCCTGGGCTGACGCGTCCATACGTGCCCATGAGAGCAACGTCAAACCCGGTCAGCAAATATATCGGATCGAACTGGACAGATTGAGGAACGTAACCGAACCGAGGCGGTGCCCCATCCCGGGTGGCGAAGTTGATGCGGCCGGCAAGGGGCGGAATTAGTCCAAGCAACGTCTTCAGGAGAGTCGATTTGCCCGAACCATTCGCACCGAGAAGAGCGGTGAAGCTGGCCCGGGCAATGGACACCGAAATATCGGAAAGGACCGGCTGGTCATGGTAGCCGATGCTCAGTTTATCCAGGGTAATGAGGGCTTCATTCATGCCATAGTCCACTAAACAGGCCCGCCCGCAAAGTGCACGGGCGGACCTGGTGATATTGTTAGGACCTCCTTTACGGGGTTCTTGCCAATGAGCGAACTGCCCGTACATAGGCAATGGTCCACGGATACGAGGGATATGTCCTCAAGACCTCTATTCCGTATGAAGGCTCATAATTGAATGGCAGCAAGACAGCAGGGTCGGATGACCAGTACAGATCGAACTTGATATAACGAACCCCACGATGTCTGGGCGTCATCAATTCTACGACCACTGATGTGTCCCGTTCGTCAGGTTTAGGCAGACGCCAGTCAGCATAGTTACCGAGCCTTAAAGTTTTGCAGTATTCTTGGGCCCGCTCGAAGGTGACCTGCTCACCATTATCGCCCTTCTGCCACATGATGTTCCGAATCGTATCTGTAACCGTCCCGTCCCCGTTATCTACAAACCCAGCCGCCGCCGGTGAAGCCTTAGGTGGTTGGCCAAGAAGCGGTAAAACGAGGGCTATGAAGATGAGAAAGAATCGCCATGCATTTCGCATCTTTATATCCTCCTTTTTATCGAGCTTTGCAACCCTTGCAGCCAAAACGGATGCGCTTCTTTTCTCAAAGAGAAAGTATATTATTTTGTGACTGGGCCCGCCCGCCGGGACAACCGGACAGGCGGACTCGTCTCGGGGGCCTTATTTCTTCGCCTGGGCGGCAGAGACCATGGTGTGCACGATATAATCCATCATTTTGATGTAAGTTCCCGTATCCGGCACGCCCCCCGGCATGATGGGCAGGACAACCAGAGTGGCGCCGGTCTGCGAGGCGATGAGGGTCGGCACCTTGGCGGGAAACTGCGGCTCGCGCACCACGATGGAAGCGTGCTCGGCTCTCATGGTGTTGATCAATTCTTCGATGTGGCGCGGGGTCGGGTCGATCCCCGGCCTAAGTTCAATGGTGCCGATGTACTTCAGGCCAAAACGGTCCGCAAAGTAGGGCCAATGCTCGTGATAGGAGACGAACTTCACCCCCTTCGCCGGCTGGATTTCCTGCCGCCACTCGGCAATCTTGGCATTGAGCTTGGCCAGATAAGCATCCCGGTTGCGCGTGAATTCTGCTTGCGACTGCGGGGCGAAGGCTACCAGGGCGCGGTAGATATTGGCGATCGCGGTCTTGGCCAACACCGGATCGAGCATATAGTGCGGGTTGCCATAAGCATGCACGTCGCCGGCGGTGTGATCGGTGGACTTGGGTACATCCTTGGGGATGATGCCCACGGAACAGTCCACGCAGCCGGGCTTGCCTTCCTGGATGCGGGGATTCTTGCTGGCTTCCTGCAAGGCAGGCAGGAAGGCGTGCTCGCAACCCAGTCCCACCTCGAGCAACAGGTCGGCCCGGTTCATCATGGGCACGAAGCTCGGCTTCATCGGCACCCCGTGGGTGTCTTCGATGCCCGTGGCCAGGCTCTGAACCTCGACCTGGTCTCCGCCGATGTTACGCGCCAGGTCGGCCAGGTCAGTGAGCGTGGCGACGACGTGGATTTTGTCCGCATGGGCCGGTACGGGTCCCGCCCACCAGACCACCGAAAACAAAGTGAGGCAAAGCAAAGAGAATAGTTTCGATTTCATGGTCAATTCCTTTTTTCCAGAGTTAGCGTTCCTGCCACCCATGCGCATGGGACCCGATGATCCAGGCCCACTGCAGGGTAACCATGTTACTGGAGTGCGGGCTGACTATCCCTGGACTAACATTTTCAAAACCGGGAAAGAAAACCTTCCCGTAAGGTTGGGTATAGGTGTATTCCAGGCGCAGCTCATTCCAGTGGCTGGGGTACCAGGTGAGGTACGGCGAGTAGGCGTAGACCTGCGAGTGCTTGTCCTGGGGGTTTTGCACATACTGAAACTCAAACCCGGCCGTCCACTTCCGGTGGAATCGGTAAGCGAGATAGGTGTACATACCATAGGAGCCGATATTGCGGTGGGGCAATTGGGTGCCGTCCGGAGCGTTCACGTTATACTTGTTGTCGCTGAAGAGCACCTCCGAGCCCCAGGTGAGGCTTTTGAACTGATTGTTGCGCAACGGTTGGTAGCGCACCGTCAGGTCTATCCCCGCCACGCGTCGCTTGCGCTCCGTGATGAAATTGTTATCGGGTAACACAAACACACCACCACGGTCATCGGCGTTCGGGTTGAACAGGAAAGAGCCGCCAGGTTCAACGGCGATATTGGGTGTGATGTCAAAAGTGGTGGACAGGCGGCTCCAAAAGTTCAATCCATTGAACTTGCGGAAGTCCCCCCCGTTCCCGACAGTATTGGGTGTGCCGCCGAATTTATCACCCACGCCCACGGTCAGGCTCACGTAATGCTTGATGGGCAGCAGCCAGTTGATTTGGGCCCCGTCGGTCTGCGATTCGCCGCCGATGTAGGCATCCAGCACTATGGGCCGGAACACGAAAGGCAGTTCATGATCGTGGATGTAGGACAGCCGCCCGAATTCCCCGAAGAACCGCCCCGCTTTGACCGTCAGGTTCCAGGGCAGGGAGGTGGTGACGATGGCCGCCTCTTCCACTCCTACAGCAGCCTCACCAGTAACCGGGTCAGCCGAGGCATTAAGCACAGCATAGCCCCGGGCAAACGGATCCACCGAGCCGGCAATATCCAGTTCCATGGTGCGTTGAAAAACATCGAAACCGCCGGGTCGGATGTCAGCCCCCGGGAAGGGGAAGTGAGTGATCTTGGCCGAATGGCTGTTGTAGTTGAAGAGCGTCTCCCCCACAAAGCCGATGGCGGGATTGTACTTGCTCAGAAATGTCTGCTTCTGCGCTTCCGCCACCTGGCCCACCTGCTCCTTCAATTCCTGGACCTCTTCCTGCAGGGCCGCCGTCTCGGCCGGAGCCGGAGCCACTTTGGCCTCCTCAGCCGGCGCCACCGGAGCCTCCTTGGCAGCCATGGGTACAGGTTTGCCGGGCTTTTCCTTCACAGATGGAGCCTCCTTGGGTTGTGCAATTACCTGTTTTTCTGGAGGCTTTTTCTGTGTCATCTCAGCCTTTAACTCTTTAATAAGCTTATGTTGTTCCTTGATCATT
>DATKMG010000686.1:0-6496 GCA_035541995.1 Terriglobia bacterium | reverse complement strand
CGAACCGCCCCAGCTCATCAAGCGTATTGCCGAAATTGTAGAGAGATAATGCAACGTCGAAGTGGTCGTTGCCGAGGATTTTGCGTCGTGTAGCAAGAAGTTGGCGCTGGAGTCGCTCTGCCTCGTCGTATTTGCCGACCTGATACAATGTATGACCAAGGCTTTGAACTTAGCCCAGCTCATCGAACCACCCGACACGGTCGATCATCAACAAGACGAGGTTAGGAGGGAGGTTGACATGATACTCCCGTTTTGCCGGATCACATAAATTCTCGCTAACCTCGAATCGTTTATCAGCGTCAGCCCCAACTACCTTTCTTTGCACCGAAACGCACGAACTAGGCGAAGAATTGGTGGCATCGTATCTCTATCAGGTGCATCTCTACCACTGGTTGGAAACTAACGATTACGGTCGCTTCCTGAGTGACCAAGACCTGTGACCAATGTCTCTGACGTCAAACCGTTCAGGCCGAGTCCCCATACGTGAGCGCGGTTAATCAATGTCAGATGGAATATTTGCGCAGCACAGCGGGGGTGCAGCCTTGCCGAAAGGTCTCCTGCCCTTTTCTGCATTTCAACTTTCTGGCAATTCTTCGATTCCAGTACACCAATTCAAGGGCGATAGACTTTTGGCGACAGACAGCTGGGGTATCTATTGGCTGCCAGTCGTCGGCTGCGCTTCGGCAGAGGGTTGCACGTCAACCAAGACGCCTTCGGTAATCGCGTCCGAAGGATTGGCGATGACTGAGTCTTCCGGGGTAAGCCCGGCGAGCACTTCCAGGCTGTTGCCAAAATCCCGGCCAAGCTTGATGCTCTGCAAGTGGACTTTACTGTCGCCCCGAACCAGCGCCACCTGTGGTCCTTGGGCGCGGAAGAGCAGCGCGTTGGAGGGAATGACCGCCGTGGGCCGCCTGGACCGAAGGTGAAAAGTGACCTCGCCGAACTCGCCCGGCACCAGCGCGCCCGTCGGATTCGGCACGTGAACCTCAGTCAGCATGGTGCGGGTAGTGGGATCGACGGCGCCTGCGCTGCGCACAACCTTGCCGGGGAACTGCTTGCCGGCGACTTCGGGGACCTCCACATCGGCCGACACTCCGGGCGTGATATCGGGACTATAGGCCTCGGGTACATTCGAATAAACACGCAGGGTTGAGGTCACAGACAACCGGAAGAGCAGCGTGTTGGTTCCGGCCGCGATCAAGGATCCGATGTCGATGTAGCGGGCGGTAATGGTTCCTGCAAAGGGTGCGGTGACCTTTTCGAAGGCTTGCAGCTCCTTCAGCTGATTGACGGTGGCGATGGCAGCGTTCAGATTGGCTTCATCGGCCTTAAGCGTCCCGTTGGCCTGGTCCACCTCCTGCCTTGAAATCCCGTCGAATTTCAGCAAGTCCTGGTAGCGCACTGCGGTGATGCGCGCCAAGTCCAGGTTGGCCTGGGCCTGCGCCTGAGCGGCTTCCGCCTGGCGCAATTGCTGGTCGAGCTCTGGCGTTTCAATCTCGGCCAGAAGTTGACCCGTCGTCACGTGGGCGCCGATATCTACCAGCCAGCGTTTGATATACCCGTTGGTGCGTGCGTAGATGGGGGTCTCAATATACCCCTGGAGGTTAGCCGGGAACGTGATGCTCAGCTGCGCAGCCCCAGGCTGAGGATGAATCACGCTGACGGGTGTGCGGGCGCTGTCTTGAATCGCGGCTGCCAACTCCTCGCGAACCGCCTGCCTATGGCGTAGGCCGGAATACAAGGCGGCGGCGAAAACCACGGCCGCCACGAGCGCAATCACACCCACGACCCTTCCCGTGCGCGGGTCGTGCCGCGGGGGTGGCTTCCCGGCGGGCTCGCGCAGCGGGTTGTTTTCCTCGTCGGTCGTGAAGCCGGCCGTTCGGGTCCAGTCTTTCCGATCCATAGTCCATCCGGCAGAACGCTTCTGCGCCTGGTTGTATTGCCTCAATCTTGGGGGCGCCGGTTGAAGGAGAGGCAAATAACCATGCGCCTCTATCTCAGGGGGGGCGGCGCTTGCGCCCGAGGCCAAAGCGTTACACTTATTCTAGCCTAAACCTTTCTGTCACTGGTCATGCCTATGGGCTACCAAACCGTATGCGTCGAAAATCACAAAACTGCGTCCGAAGGCGCTTAGCCCCTGGGCTCAATTTCCTCCATCATGGGCTCGTGATATCCCTTCCGGCGCAGGTAGCTGAACACGACTGGAACAAAGAACAGGGTCGCCACCGTGGCCATGACAAGGCCGCCGATGACGGCGCGGCCCAGAGGAGCATTTTGCTCCGCGCCCTCACCTATCCCGAGTGCCATGGGCAGCATTCCAATGATCATGGCTAGAGCAGTCATGAGGACGGGTCTTAAACGCGTGAAGGCGGCGGCCAGCGCCGCTTCGGTCGAGTTTTTGCCCTGCTTGAGTTCACCCGTGGCGAAGGTTATCAGCAGAATGCTGTTGGAAGTCGCGACTCCTATGCACATGATTGCGCCCATCAAGGAAGGAACGTTAATGGTGGTGCGGGTTACAAAGAGCATCCAGACGATCCCAGCCATTGCCCCCGGTAGGGCGGTGATCATGATGAAGGGATCCAGCCAAGACTGAAAATTCACTACCATGAGCAGGTAAACCAGCAGCACGGCAAAGAGAATCCCGTACTCCAGGCCGGCGAACGAGGAGCGCATGGTTTCCACCTGTCCCCGCTCGATCATGAAGCTGCCGCGCGGCAATCGTCCGCGGAACTCGTCAATAACTTTGTCCACGCCCGCCGCCACGCCCCCCAGATCTCTTCCCTGAGTAGTTGCATAGACGTCGATCACGCGCTGGACGTCATAGTGACTTATCACCGCAGGGGACTGGCCGCGCCGGATGCCAACCAGATTCGCCAGAATCTCCGGCTGCGGGAGTTGGTTGTTGACAATGGGGATGCCCCGTAGACCACCCAGCGTATCCATACGGTACTGAGGCGTTTGTGTTATCACCGAGTAGTTTACCCCCTGGGGGCTTATCCAGAAACTGGGCGCGGTCTGAAAGCTTGTGGCAAGGGCCACCAGGGTATTACTGGCCACCTGGGTTTGGGTGAAACCCATCCCCTGGGCCTTCGTCCGGTCGACATCTACGTACACTACAGGCTCATTCAATGCCTGCTGCACGTGCACGTCCGCGGCACCGGGAATCTGGCGGATGCGCTCCACCATCTGCTGGGCAACCTCGAAGTTCTCCGTCATGTTGGCGCCAACAATCTGGACATCGATGGGCGAAGGCAGGCCAAAATTGAGGATCTGCGACACGATATCCGCGGGCTGAAAAGAGAATTGCGTGCCCGGAAACTCCTTGGGAAGCTGGCGACGGAGCATCCGAATGTAGTCCGCCGTGGGGTGATGCTCGGGGTTGAGCGAGATCAGAATCTCCGCATCCGATGTGCCGATTACACCGCTATTGCTGTAGGTGAGATTGATGCCGCTGTAAGGCATTCCACTGTTGTCCAACATCGTGTGCAGTTCCCCAGGCGGGATCACCTGCCGGATGGCCTGCTCGACCTGCTGGCAAAGATTGGCGGTCTCTTCGATACGCAATCCCGTCTGGCCGCGCAGATGGAGGCGCATCTGGCCCGCATCAATAGTCGGGAACAGGTCTGACCCGAGGACCAGCGCCAGCGATAGACTGGCGAGGCAAAAGCCCAGGAAGGTGGCCCCAAACAGAAGCCGATGGTGCAGGCACCATTCCAGCAGGCCAACAAACCTTTCGCGGAAACGCTCGAACCCTCCTTCGAAGTGCTTGTGGAAACGGTAAAAAAAACCAGGCCCACGGTGCAACTGGCTCTCGTGCTTCACCCGCAGCCGCCGCTCCGAACGGTAAAAGTAGAACATCATCGTCGGGACGAGCGTGCGCGAAAGCAGATAAGAAGCCAGCATGGCAAAGACCACCGCTTCCGCCAGAGGGCGGAACAGGAAGCCGGAGATGCCGGTCAAGAACATGACGGGGACAAAAACGATGCAGATACTCAGCGAGCCCACCAGGGCCGGCGTCGCAATCTGGCTGGCGCTGGTGAGGATCGTTTCTCGTAACGATTTGCCTTCCGGCAGCAGCCGGTTGGTGTTCTCCACTTCGACCGTGGCATCATCCACCAGGATGCCGACTGCAAGCGCCAGGCCACCCAGGGTCATCATGTTAATAGTTTCGCCTAGGGTGCTTAGGGTCAGCACCGAGGTGAGGATAGCGAGAGGAATTGAAGTCGCGACGACAAAGGTCATGCGCCAGCTTCCCAGGAAGACCAGAATCATGGCGGCGGTCAGAAGCGCTGCGATGGTGGCCTCCCGCAACACACCCTGAATCGCCGCTCGCACAAACAATGACTGGTCCGCCACTGCATCAACTTTCAACGCCGACGGAAGCCCGGCCTGGATGCGTGGCAATTCCGCGCGCACCCGCCTGACAATGTCGAGGGTCGAGGCCTTTCCAGTCTTGTAGATGGTCAATAGCGCAGAACGATGGCCGTTCACGTGCACGATATTGGTTTGGAATTGGAAGCCGTCATGGACATGGGCCACGTCACGAACGTACACGGTAGTGCCGTTAACGACTTTGATGGGAAGATCGTTGAGCTCCCCCACCCGGCGCGGACTGCTATTAAGCTCCACATCGTATTCACGCCGTCCAAGTTTAATGGTGCCCTGGGGCAGGATCAAGTTCTGTGAGCTGATCGCACTCACCACCTCAGCCCCGGAAACCCTGCGCGCCAAGAGGGCCTGGGGGTCGAGGTCGACGCTCACTTGCCGCTGCTTACCCCCAAAGGGGTAGGGGATGGCCGCGCCTTCGATGTCCGCGAGCTGGACGCGAAGGAAATTGACGCCCAGGTCGAACACTTGTCCCTCAGAAAGCGTAGGGCTGCTCAAACCCAACTGTAAGATGGGAACACTGGAGGCCGTGTACGCGACCACCAAGGGTGGCGTGGCGCCCGGCGGCATGTACTTGATGGCGGGTTGCCCGACAGCAGTGACTTGTGCGATGGCGCCGTTGATGTCCGCCCCTTGCTGGAAGAAAATCTTGATGATCCCGAGGCCAAAATGCGACTGCGACTCGATGTGTTCGATGTCGTTGACTACCGTTGTGGCGAAACGCTCGGAGAGCGTCACCATGCGCTGCTCAATATCTTCGGGTGCCAAGCCGGTATAACTCCACACCATACTGACCACTGGAATATTGATGTCGGGAAAGATGTCGCTAGGAGTCCGGAGGATGGCCACTAGGCTGAGGATCAGAATCAGCAGGGAGGCCACCACAAAGGTGTAGGGCCGGTTCAGCGCCACTCTGACAAGCCACATCATAGGGAAACTATTCCTGCGAAGAGATCAAGCGGCGCCAAGATGACAACCCTTTAGGACCGATGAAGTTTCAACAATCCGGATAGACTTGAGATCACAACCGCCGGGTGCACTGCTGGAATTGGCTAAGCGCAAAGCCAATAAGCTCTCCGCTGGATACTTTAGCAATAAGATTTCCAATGCGTCCAATATAATAATCGTCGTATATTAAGACCTGTCAGATACTAGCAATGGAATTGCGCCATTTACGCTACTTTGTCGCAGTTGCTGAAAAGCTCCATTTCGGACATGCTGCTCAGAGGCTCGGTATTGCTCAGCCCCGTATGGCCAAGAAACCCGGGCGGGCCAGGATGGAGCCCGTTGCAGTGTTGTAAGCTGCATCGCGAAGATGTCAGCCGAACATGTCGTTCAAGCCAGCGATTTCACCGGGCGATTGGAGGATGGCATTTGGGCAAAAAACTCAAACGCACTGAGAACCCGTCATTTATCGCCTCGTCTTTCCCCCCCAATTACCTTTTCCATCTCGTTTTATAGAGCCTACAATTCAGAACAAAGACCTCAGTGAAAGGCCTGGGAGGTTTGGAATGGATTGGGCTCGCATGCTGGCGTATGTTACCAACGGGCATCATATTCTCCAGGAATTTGCCAGATACTTGGCTAGAAACCAGACGTCTCCGATGATGTACTTCCACAATCAACTGTTGGTTGCCCTGATGCTTTTGGGAGGGTCACCTGTCACCACGCAACATGCTTACGCCGGTAACTCGGCCACATGGCAAGGGATCCTGCGGACCACGGACGGGAGTCGGATCAGTGATGCTACTGTTGAACTCAAGGAAATCCAGACCGGCATGAAACGCCGGAGAACAACCGCCAAGGATGGCCTTTTCCTCTTTGAAGACCTTCCCTCAGCCCAATGTTCAGTGACGGTTTCATGGCAACAGAGGGCCTATGCTTTCGAAGGAGTACTCGATTTTACAGCAGGAAACCAACGGACCGGCTGGCTTGAACTTAATCTGGAGACGGGTAGTTTGAAGTGGCGGGAGAGTCCGCTCGAAACCAGGAACACGGGGAGTGTCAAGGAACAATTGTCCAGCCAGGAAGTATCTGAGTTACCTCTCAACAAGCGCGATTTCAGCCAACTTCTCCTGCTTGCCGCCGGAACCACTACCGATACGAATGG
>DATKMG010000685.1:0-7453 GCA_035541995.1 Terriglobia bacterium | reverse complement strand
ATCGTATTGGTTCGGGGAGTTCTTATCCCAACCGATCGCAGGATCAACACCGTGAAGCTCCAAGTCTCCCGGCTTTTCAAGATGTCCATTTTGATTCAGGCATTGTGTATAGGGTCTCCAGTTCCTACTCCTGCCCAACGCGCCCGTAGTTCGTCTCATCAAGATTACCAGCTGAAAGTCGATGTGAACCTGACTTCAGTTCTAGCTACAGTGACCACCGCAGATGGCGCCCTGGTAGCTGATCTCAAGCAGGAGGACTTCCAGGTCTTCGAGAATGACCAACTGCAGACTATTGCGGTTTTCGGTAGAGAAATGGATCAACCCTTGCGGCTTTCTCTACTCTTTGACAGTTCAGTAAGCATCCTGACAGAAATCAAGGTTGAGCAGGAGGCTGCGATCGAATTCTTGCGCGAAATCTTGCGGACTGTGGACCGGGTTTCAGTTTTTCAGATTTCGGAAGAAGTGCAGGAGTTGGTCAGGAATGATAATCGGACCGATCGAATTGCAGCAGCGATCCGATCTATCAAAGCCCACGGCGGGACATCGCTGTATGATGCGATCTACCTGGCTGCGGAAGAAATGGCTAAGGCCAGTGGACGGAAAGTTGTGTTGATCGTGTCTGATGGGACTGATACAACCAGCCAGTTGGAACTGAAAGACTCTCTGAAAATGTGCCAGAATTCTGAGGCATTGGTCTATGCGCTTGTGGTTCAGCCGATCAAGAGCGAACCCGGGCGAAACCTGGCCGGCGAGCATGCCATGATTTACTTGGCCGAGAAGACCGGTGGGAGATTTTTTAAGGTGACTTCCCCGGAATCCTACCGCTCCACGTTTGCAGCTATCGGCAACGAATTGCGTACCCAGTATTACCTGGCATACTACTCAAAGCAGAAGACGGTTGAAGAGGGTTTTCGCACGATTGAAATCAAAGTGAGGAACCCGGCCTACATCGTCCGCCACAGGGCAGGATTCTACAGCACCCCGTAGACTGTTCTTACTCCTCCTCCAAAAATCAAAACGGGCGAATTCGCACTTTGAATTGCATCCCGACAAGACTGCCTCCTGTCAGTGAATAAAAAAATCAGGTATACTCCTAGATAGGTGTTGTCTCGCCCATTGTCCCATCTGCCCATCTCTTGAATTTCCGGACAGAAGGATACGTGGAGGATTAAACTTGCCCAGTATTCGAATTGGAAAGGTATCTGTGGTTCACCCCCCCCACCGAGTCTCTGCGGAGGTAAGTCGGAAGTACCTGGAGCGCTGGCTAATTGAACGGAATGCTGGCCCTGAACTAATCGGGAAGCTGAACTCCATTCTGGACAAAACTCAGATCCGCTATCGCCACATTCTCCTCCCCCCGGACGAAGTACTGCAGGAGCGGGACTTTCAAACTACCAATGCGCAGTATGTCCAGGCTTCCATCGACCTGGGGATTCAAGCAGTGGAAGGGACCCTCGCAGTTAATCACCTTGCGCCCAGTGATGTAGACATGTTCATCAGCGTCTCCTGTACCGGGTTCACAATTCCCGGGGTGGACGCCTACATTATGAATCGGCTGGGTATTCAAGCCTCCCGAATGATCCTGACGGAGCACGGGTGCGCCGGTGGAGCAGTTGGATTGATGCGGGCCTGGGAGTACTGCCGGGCCTATCCGGACCGTACCGTGTTGTTGCTCGCTCACGAGTTTTGCTCTCAGACTTTCTTGTTGAACGATCTCAGTATGACCAACATTGTGAGCTCAGTATTGTTCGGAGACGGGGTGGCAGCAACCCTGATTTCTGGAAAGCTCGATGCGACATGTCCACTCCCCGCGATGCAGGCCTGTTCCACACGCTTTTTCCCCGATACCCTTGATTACATGGGATTCGAACTCCGGAACGAAGGGCTGCGCATAATTCTCTCGCCGGAAATCCCTCCCTTCCTGAAGAAGAACATCCGTCCCACAGTTTCTGCCTTCTTGGAGGAATGCGGGGTGGGGGCTCCGGATCTGAAACACTTCATCCTGCACCCGGGGAGCATCCGCATCGTCGAAATCACTGGTAAGCAGCTAGGCTTGACGCCCACCGACCTGGCACCGACAGTAAAAGTCCTTCTTGACAAGGGAAACATGAGCAGTGTGACTGTGCTGGCCGTCCTCGAGGAAATACTCAAAAATTCATCTCCCCAGAATGGCGACCTTGGGCTCATGGCCGCCTTTGGTCCTGGCTTTGTCGCAGAAATGGCTCTGTTTCGCTTCGAATAAATGAGACCGGCTCAAGAATTCTACCTCCTCGGTCGCGACTCCCGTTTTGTCTCGAGTCATTAATGGAAGCGCCCTGTGCTATATTGGAGTTGGACTCCCTAACTGTCTAAACGATTCTTCCGGCTGAAACCGACCGAAAGGGGAAGCTCTCGCGATCATGCTCGATCTGAAGAAGAATGAAACCACCAGGGACCCATCGTTTGAGAGCAGCCGAGACGGCTTCGCCCTGGGTATCAAGGGATATACTTACTCCGATCTGTATTGTCCCGATCGGCTCAAGGCGCTTACAGAAGACTTCTTAAAGGAAGTCTCTGCGTTCGACCCTGAATTTGCTCGGGATTATTCCGTCTATTTGGATGCCAAGGGTGTTGGCTACAGCCGATTGTCTCAATCCCAATTGATTCTGAAGATGGCTCCTTATCTCAGCCGATTTGTCGCCCGACTTTTTGGAATTGAGAACGAGCGCGATCGACTGATGCGCGAAACAGATGAGCAGCAGGCCATTTTCGATTTCAAGAAGGATTTCGTCCAGCGGAGGGTTTTCAAGAAATTCACCACTGCGGACTTACAGAATTGGGACTGCCCGGCAATAGAGCAAACGATTTTGGAATTGCAGCGCCTGGCGTTCCCTGCGACGCTTAGCCTGGATGGGGAGTTGGCACTCGCTCGCATGGTAGTGGCCTTGCTGAAACTGGATCGCGAGTATGAACTTTTTTTTGAGAAAAAAAAGATTCCACTGACTGAGTCGACTTGCCTTGCTGTCGGTTCAATCAAGGCAGCGCTCCTCGAACGGAAACCGTTCTCAAGTTTCCTATCCATCGATCCTCTCCAGACACCGGAGCAGCGGGATCAACAGTTTATTCGCAAGCTGCTCGAACTCCTGGAGCAATGGGTCTTTGCTCAGTTCCACCTGTATGCCGACCGGATTAAGGACTGGGTTAGTTATCGCCTGCCTCATCCCATCGACTCCCGAAACCTGGTTCAAATCACTCGCCCCCGAGCTGATCTGCAGGAGTTCATCCAAGGCCCGGAAGAACGTCTTCGATATCGCGACGGATTCAAATTGACTGATCCCCGCTACGAACCTCGCGAGGTCCTGGATGAGGTCAACTACTGCATTTATTGCCACGAACGCAGCAAAGATTCCTGCTCCAAAGGCTTGGCGGAAAAGGATGGGAGTCTCCGCAGGAATCCACTGGGCATTCCTCTTGCTGGTTGTCCCCTAGAGGAAAAGATCTCAGAAATGCACATGCTGAAGCGCAATGGCGACTCCATTGCCGCACTGGCCGTCATTGTTGTTGACAACCCGCTTTGTGCCGGCACGGGCCATCGGATCTGCAACGATTGCATGAAGAGCTGCATCTTCCAAAAGCAGGACCCTGTCAATATCCCCCAGGTTGAAACCGGAATTCTCACCGATGTCCTGACTCTCCCTTATGGGCTTGAAGTTTACAGCTTATTAACGCGCTGGAATCCCTTGAATGCCCAGCGACCGTATGCGCTTCCATATAATGGTAAAAACATTCTGGTGGTAGGAATGGGTCCTGCGGGCTATACCCTGGCTCAATTCCTCCTAAACGAAGGCTTTGGGGTAGTGGGGATTGATGGCTTGAAGATAGAGCCGCTCCCAACGGTTCTCACCGGAGAGGCCCACACTCCTCTTAAGCCAGTCCGCCACATTGAGAATCTCAAGTCCGACTTAGAACAACGGGTTTTGGCCGGTTTTGGCGGTGTCTCGGAGTATGGAATTACCGTTCGGTGGGACAAGAACTTCCTGACCTTAATCCATCTGTTGTTGCGCCGTCGCAACAAATTCCGAGTTTACGGAGGTGTCCGTTTCGGCGGAACAATCACAATCGAAGACGCCTGGGAGATGGGATTCGACCACATTGCCATTGCCACTGGCGCCGGCAAGCCCACCATTGTACCGATGAAGAACAACCTGATCCGTGGGATCCGGAAAGCCAGTGATTTTCTGATGGCTCTTCAGCTCACTGGCGCGTTCAAGCGGGATGCCATGGCCAACCTGCAGGCTGAACTGCCGGCCCTGGTGATTGGTGGCGGCTTGACCGCCATCGACACAGCCACCGAGCTTATGGCTTATTATCCAAACCAAGTGGAGAAGATATTGTACCGCTTCGAGACACTCGAGACACGGTACGGAAAAGAATTTATCTGGCAGGATTTTGACGAGGAAGAGCGCGAACGGCTGAAACGATTCCTGAATCACGGCCGGGCTGTCCGAGCTGAGCGACAGCTTGCCAGAGCGGAGAATCGATTGCCCAATTTCATCCGGCTAGTCCGCGAGTGGGGGGGGGTCTCAATCGTATATCGTCGGAGCTTGGTCGATTCCCCTGCCTATCGCTTGAACCACGAGGAAGTCGCCAAGTCTTTGGAGGAGGGAATCGCATTTATTGAGCGCCTCAGCCCAGTGGAGGCCATTCCCGACTCGTTCGGCGCTGTCCAGGCCATGGCCTTCGAGCGGATGTCCCAAAGTGAAAATGGGAAAATACGAGGCACAGGGGAGCGGGTAGTGCTGCCTGCCAGGACGGTCTGTGTCGCCGCTGGTACCAGCCCCAATATCACCTACGAGAGGGAGAGGCCCGGCAGTTTCCAGCTGGAGAAGAAACAGGAGTTTTTCGCCAGTTACAAGGTGACTAGGGATGAAGACGGCCGTTTGAAATTGATTCCAGCCGAGAAGGGAGAGACAGGGTTTTTCACCTCCTACCAAAAGGACAATCGTTTCATTACTTATTATGGGGACAATCATCCTGTCTTCGCAGGTAACGTCGTTAAGGCGATGGCCAGCGCCAAGTTGGGGTATCCCCAGGTTGCTTCTTTATTTGAGGAGGAGCTCCGCACTCTGAGATTAGAGGAACAACCAAAGCGTGACCAGGCCTTCAGGCAATTAGCTACTCGCCTCGACGATGAACTCGTGCCTCATGTTGTACGTGTCGATCGGTTGACTCCCACCATAGTGGAGGTTATTGTCCGGGCCCCCCGGGCTGCCCGTCAATTCCATCCGGGCCAGTTTTACCGGTTGCAGAATTACGAAGTCCACAGCTCGAAATTGGACGGCTCCAAACTCATGATGGAAGGCCTGGCATTGACAGGAGCCTGGGTGGATAAACATCAAGGACTCCTTAGCATGATTGTCCTGGAGTTGGGAAGCAGTTCACGCCTTTGCGCACTTCTCAGACCTGGAGAACCGGTGGTGGTGATGGGGCCAACTGGAGCTCCCACTGAAATTCCCAAAGGTGAGACTGTCATGCTGGCAGGAGGGGGGCTGGGTAACGCCGTGCTCTTCTCGATTGGCAAGGCCATGCGGCAGAATGGCAACCAGGTCATTTATTTTGCCGGCTACAAGAAAGGGGAAGACCTTTATAAGAAAGACGAAGTCGAGGACTCCTGTGACCAGGTCATCTGGTCCACCGACTCGGGATCGGAGATCCAAACGCGCCGCTCTCAGGACCTTCACTTCCGGGGCAATATCGTTCAGGCGATGAAGGCCTATGCCGAGGGCCGGCTGGGCAAACCCTTGTTTGATTTTCGTCAAATTGGTCGGCTGATTGCCATCGGCTCGGACCGAATGATGGCCGCTGTCAAAGCTGCACGCCGCCCGGATGGGGTTCTGGGACCTTACTTCCGTCCGGACCATATCGCCATCGGTTCCATCAACTCGCCCATGCAATGCATGATGAAGGAAGTTTGCGCCCAATGCCTGCAGGTCCACGTCGATCCGGTCACCTGTAAAGTCACCAAGGCGGTTTTCTCCTGCTTTAGCCAGGATCAGCGCTTGGATGAGGTCGATTTCCAGAACCTCAACGACCGTCTCCGTGCTAATACAGTCCAGGAGAAGCTCACTAATCTCTGGCTGGACTACCTGTTCGAAAAGACACAAGTTCCAAGAATCTAATCTTGGCTCCCCCCGCCTGAAGCCATTTCCCGACCAATCGACAAGTTGAGCTGACACGTTCTCTTTCAGCTCCACGGTTAGTTAGGACATTCAATCCCCAAGGATAACCACTATGAAAGGAATATTTTTTCTTCCTATTGGCTTGCTGTTTACTTTCGTCTCTTACGCACAAGAACCTGAGCCTAAGCCTAAAACCATTCCGGAAATCGTAAAGGAAGAAGGGAGTTTTTCAGGTGGAGCAATCGGGGACAGTTTCTATGGGATGGAGTTTGCTAATGCACCCCCGGACCTCGCGAAGCTCATATCCAGGAGTGAGCTAATCGTGAAGGGTGTAGTTCTTGAAGCAAAGCCTCATTTGTCGCAAAACCAAAGAGAAATTCTGACTGACTATAAGATCGGAATCCAAGAAGTCTTTTACAGTAAACATCTTGATCCAGTTCCTCAGACAGTGCAGATGTGCCTATTGGGTGGAAAAATGAGATTCCCTGAAGGATGGGCGGAATATCATGACAGCGATTATCCTAACTCTGCCCACCCAATTCCGGGTCAGACATTTATCCTCTTTCTTGGGAAGTCCGACCAACACCAAGACACACTTGCGCCCATCGATATAGGTCTTGGGGTATTTCGGGTGGAAGATGGAAAGGTTCTTCCAGCAACTCCTGAGCGGGAGCCGCTACATCGCAAGTTCAAAGGCACAGATGTGCTTGTATTTATTGATGAGATCAAAGCTGCTGTGGGTGTTCCACCGAATTGCAGAAACGATAGCACGGCGGCCTCCTGTACTTGGAAAGTGGATGCTTCCCATTTCACCATTGCGTTTTTCAATGAAAAACAACCTTGGATGTGGACTGGGAGTGACCAGGAACGCACTTCTGCGCATGAGCTAGGACATTTCCATGGTCTCGCTCGTGCATATCAGTCTCCTTCCTGCACGGATGAGGGCACCTTGATGCTTATTAATGCTACTTATTCCTATGCTACATCTCCAACAAAGAGCGAATCGGATAAACCCGAAAGCATTTATATTGGCTCATTCCAGGGGGGAAGTAGTGGTGGGGCTAATTCAGATCACAACCCTACGCCAACAGTTCTCAAGTCCCTATCCCCTACCCCCTATCCCTTATTCCCTATTCCCTAGCCCCTGACACCTCTGTCACGTCGGCAACCGCAGCCGGGCTTCACACCCACGCCGATCTTTCCGGTTCTCGAGGCTCAAACTGCCCCCGTGCCCCTCGGCAATCTGTCGGCTCAGTACCAAGCCGATACCCGATCCCGCGGGCTTAGTAGTAAAG
>DATKMG010000684.1:0-3783 GCA_035541995.1 Terriglobia bacterium | reverse complement strand
CGGGCGATGTCATCGTAAGTTGGCTGCTCAGGCATCTTCAGGCCAGCCTTATCGAACAAATCCTTGCGATAGAAAGTAAACAAGCTCTCTCCGTAAAAGGGCAAAGCATAAAGCTGGGTCTCATAGGAAAGGCCGTCTCGGATCGGCTTAAGCACATCATTCAGGTCATAGCTTGAGGGCAAATCGTCATCCAGACGCATCAGCCAGTTCCGCTTGCCCCAAATCGCGGCTTCATAGGTCCCAATGGTCATGATGTCAAACTGGCCACCCTGAGTGGCGATGTCGGTGGTCACTCGCCCGCGCAGGACATTCTCCTCTAATATCACCCAATCCAACTTGATGTCCGGATTCTGCTTCTCGAAGATCTCGGACAACTTTTGCATGATGATCATATCGCCATTGTTGACAGTCGCGATGGTGATCCTGATTTCGGACTGTGAGGAGGAGCTTGCAGCAAGTACAAAGATAAAAGGAAGCAGACAGCGGAGACCAGGCATGGCTTTTACATCACCCCGTAGTTTTTCGAGTGGACTTCTGAAAATCCCCCTTAGTAAAGGGGGATGAAGCTTTAATAAAGCTTCATCCTTGGCTGCCGGCGGGTTGTCCCTCTATCGAGAGAACCGGTCAAGTCGTGACAGGGACATCCCCCTCACCCCCTTCAAAGGGAGAATCGGGCATATTTTCATCCGAAGTGGTGAAGTTGAAAAGGTCATGAGGCACTTTCATATTGCTTGGCCGAGCTTTTGCCTTTACGCAGAGCCAATACCGACATAACAATTCTCATTTGTCAACTCCCACTGTGGACTTGTGGACTTGGGTCTAATTCAAAATACGACAGGTTACTGGGGAAAACCTTGAATTCTGTTGTCCCGATGGGGCACGAGAGGGTAGCCGGTGGTTACGCGCCAGGGCGCGTTACCGCCGGAATCTTCCCCCGAAATTCGTTGAACCCCGATTGCACCCACTTCCGCCATTTAGTGTCGCTGGAATAGGCTTTAAGCTAAGATGAGATAGAATATTCTGTCCGGTTTTTCGTAACCGATTCTAGTTCGCGCCACATTGGAGAAAAATGGTATGTCAGAAGGAGAGCGGAGCGAGCAGCTCTCGCGGATGGAGGAACCTCAGCTTGAAGTTCTCTTTCTAAATGGAGGCTCGTCTCAAGAAGGATAAGGATCAAATGAAAATCAAGTTCTCCAAGCAGGGGAGACGAGAGTTCTTGCACACTCTGGGTACAGGGGCCATGGGCCTGGTTCTTTCCTCCGGCCGCATGTCAGCTTCCCAAAAGCTTGGATCGAAGCCACTGCGAGGCATATTTCCCATTGCGCAGACCCCTTTCACCGAATCCAACAAGCTGGACCTGGATTCGTTGGTGCGAGAAGTGCGCTTCATTGATAGAGGCAAGGTGCACGGTTTCGTCTGGCCGCAGTTGGCCAGCGAGTGGGAAACACTTACCGAGGCAGAGCGTCTGGAAGGAGCGGAGGCCATTGCCTCCACCGGGAAGAAACTACGCCCCGCTATTGTCATCGGTGTACAAGGTTCCAGCGTTGCCGCGGCAGTGAAATATGCGAAGCACGCCGAAAAATCGGGTGCCGACGCTATCATCTCACTTCCCCCCTCTCACCAAACCGATGCGAAGCTACTACTAGAGTATTACCAGGAAGTGGGCCGAGCGACTGAACTCCCGCTCTTCGTGCAGGCAGTAGGAACAATGAGCGTGGACATAATCCTGGAAATGTACCGTAACGTTCCTACGCTCCGCTACGTGAAGGATGAAGCAGGACAGCCACTGGCGCGAATTTCGACCTTGCGGGAGAAGAGTAATGACCAGCTCAAGATCTTCACTGGATCACACGGGCGGACCCTGATCGATGAAATGATACGCGGAATTTCGGGCAGCATGCCCGCGGCCTCGTTTGCCGACATTTACGCAGCTGCTTGGGACCTCTGGCACGAAGGTAAGGAGCATGACGCCGTAGCGATGTTCGGAAACGCAGCAGTTTTGATCAACGAAATCAGCACCTACGACGAAGGCATGAAGTATATTTTGTACCTGCGCGGAGTGTTCGACACGTACCTGTCGCGGAAACGTGGCCCCGACGGCGGGATTCCCGGTGCAGCTCTCGCCACTCCTGCATCGTCTGGGGAGGAAACAGGCAATCGCGTTCCGTTCGACGATACCGCTAAACAGGTGCTGCGAAAAATCCTGGACCTGATGAAACCGGACTTGCGCGCCTAAAACGGCCGCAGACTAGAAACCCAAAATAACGCAGAGGCGCAAAGGCGCAGAGTAAAGAATCACCAACACGGAGGTCCCCGGATGAATCCTGATAACCCAGAATGGAAGGGATCGATGTCCAATTTGAGAATTCAAAATCGGCGACCAGGAGATACAGGCCAGTTGCTTCTTTCGGAACCCTTGGTCCATGGGCCAAGCCTTAGAGGAGAAATTTCGCCAGGGAAAAGAAGCGGTTTTTTAGTATTCCAATGAAACGCACGATCACAAGGAGAGTTGATGCCTTCCTTTAACGTATCACGCCGTAGTTTTCTCGGGGCATCGGCGGTTGGCGCGACAGCATGGGCCATGCCTGGTGCGGCCCGCGCTGCTGTTCAGTCTTCAGGAGTGACTCCGAGCGACCTCACTATTAAGGAGGTCAAGGTCTACGTTCTAAAGGCCAAACCCGGTAGGGCCGTTAGCGGGAGCACCCAACAGCTCGCTTCGGTTGTGACCAATAGTGGGATTGAGGGCAACTACACTCTTGCTACCCGGTATTTTCATCCGAACTGGAGCAATCTGGGATGGCTGGAATACGCCAAGTCCTGGTTAAAGGGCAAGAGCGTTCTGGATCTACCTGCCATCACTTCGCAGTGGGAACCGAGCCAACGCCGTCAGGGACAATCTTCCTATGCCTCCGCCATCGACAATTGCCTCTGGGATATATTGGGCAAAGCGGTCAATCTTCCGGTGTATCGGCTTCTGGGCGCTTACCGAGACCGCGTACGCGCCTATGCGAGTTCTCAACACCTGAACACAGTAGAAGACTTTGTTGCCGATTTGGCGCAAGCCAAAGCGGACGGCTTCACGGCGTATAAGATCCATCCACCGGAGTTGAAAGGAGACACCGTCGATTACAGACTGGATATCGAAGTTGCCAGGGCCGTCCGCAAGCACGCCGGGGATGGCTTTCCGCTATTGTTCGACAGTGTGGGTGCTTACACCCGCGACGAAGCGTTCAAGGTGGGCCGTGTGCTGGATCGGCTGAACTATATCTCTTATGAAGACCCTATACCAACCAGTGATATGGAGGGGCTCGCCCAGCTGGCTGAGGCTCTGGATTTGCCGATCACGATCGGAGAGTTCATCTTTTCACCTTACGACTATGCTGCCTACATTCGCCGGGGCGCTTGCGACGTAGTGCGCTTCGTAGTAGATAATATCGGGGGGATCAGTGGGGGAATGAAAGTTGCCCGGCTGGCCGAGTGTTTCGGCATGGAATGCCAGCCACACAACTGGGGTACCGCTCTGGACCACGCCGTCCATTTCCACTGCGAGCTGGCTATGCCCAATAACGTCTGGTTCGAGATGACTCAGCCGCAGGGTATTACCGACCAGCCTTTCTTCAAGGACAAAATCCGGATCGACAAGGATGGATTCGTACCTGCCCCCACGAAGCCGGGACTTGGATACGAACTCGATCGCGATGTCCTGGACAGGATGATGATGCGGATCGACCGCTGACCGGTCCAACCAAAGGAGGTCGGCCGAGGGAACTCATCAGGCGGCAT
>DATKMG010000683.1:0-13252 GCA_035541995.1 Terriglobia bacterium | reverse complement strand
ACACGAGAAGATCTCGGATCATTCAGAACAAGTTTGGAGAACTCTTCAAGAAGGGGGCACAGAACAAAACCTTTCGAAGAGACATCAATGCGCAGCTCCTGATACTGATTTTCTCCACCTTAATCCAAAAGATCATCAATCCTGAGACCTTGTCTCAACTTCCATTTTCAGCCTCTCAGGCCTTCGAAGCGATCGTGAGTGTCATCTTTGAGGGAATCCTGACAGACCAGGGTAGGGCGAGCTTTCATGCCAGACGGGGGCATTCTTGAAACGACCAGGGGTCACTTCTATGCAATCCGTGAGGATTTTGCATCTTATTTATTCTTGCTTTCTCACTCGGGTGCTTCGAGGTTCGTTGGCGGTGACGCAGTTGTTGCTCGCTCTCTTGACCTATAGGACCGGGTTAGCGCAGATCGGTTCCGAGATCCCGTCGTCTGGAACCACCCTAGTCATCCAATTGAGTCTCAAGAAAGCGGTAGAGATTGCCCTTGCTCCTCAGGGGAATTCCCGCGTCCAGCTTGCTTTGGAGTCGGTCAAATTGGCCAAGGCCCGGTCGGCGCAGGCTCGGGCAGCGCTTTTGCCCAACCTGGACGGCTACGTAAGCCAGAAAAACAGGACCGTAAATCTGCAGGCAATTGGAGTCGGAGTCGGCCCACTTGCTCCCCTTATAGAGAACCTCACGCTGGTGGGTCCCTTCAACACGTTTGATGCGCGGGCCAACCTGAGTCAGACCGTTTTGGACTTTAGCGCGATCAAGCGATTCCAGGCATCGCGCGCAGGAGTCAGCCAGGCTCAAGCGGAAGACGAGAGCACTCGAGACCAGACTCGTGAGCTGGTGACCAAAGCCTATTTGGTTGCGCTCCGGGCCGAGGCCGCGCTGGAGGCCGCGCAGTCCAATGTACTGTTGTCGGAAGCGCTCCTGCGCCTGGCGGCCAACCAGAAAGAAGCCGGAACGGGCACGGGCATCGAAGTCACGCGTGCTAAGGTCCAGTTGGCCAATCAGAAGCAGCAGCTAGTAGTGGCGCAAAATCAGAGGACCCTGTCGCACCTGCAGTTACTCCGCAGCATGGGGCTCAATCTCGAGGCATCCCTTGAACTGACCGATCGCCTGGCCTATATGCCCGCGGAGGCTGCAAACCCTGACGTCTTGCTGAAAACGGCGCTGGACTCACGCGCCGACTGGAAGGCACAGCTGAAGCGCGAGGAGACTCAACGGCTTAATTACAGCGCCATCAAGATGGAACGACTGCCCTCCGTCATTGGCCTGGCCGATTACGGAACTATCGGGACCGGGGTCGACAACTCGGTCCCGACCCGAACTTATGGGATCTCGGTCCGGGTTCCTGTCTTTGATGGGGGCCAGCGCGATGCCCGCCGCGCCGAAAGCTTGGTTCAATTCCGACAGGAAAGCATTCGAACGAAGGATCTGCGCCAGCAGATTGAGCTCGAAATCCGCGCTGCCTTGGACAGTTTGCGATCGGCTGATGAGCAAGTCAAGGCTGCTGCGGAGGGATTAGATCTGGCAGAAGAGGAACTGGCATCGGCCCGCCGACGGTACGAAGGTGGGGTCAGCAATAGCGTGGAATTCACGGATGCACAGAACCGTCTGGAAAGGGCACGAGACAACCATATCAGCGCCCTCTTCAGTTTCAACCTGGCGCGAATCGATTTGTCTGTGGCCACGGGTACGATTCGCCAGATATTGCAGTAAGGCGCTGTCTCTTGACCGGTAGACTTCGGCGAGGGAGGAGGGATACGTGATGAAAACAGCTAGGAAGCAGGTATTCCTAAGCGTGATCCTGGGGTCAAGTCTAACGATAGCCTGCTCGAGCAATAATTCCGGGGACAGGATCAAGGTTTCAGGAAACATCGAACTCACCGAAGTGAAAGCGGCATTCAAAACATCCGGCAAACTCGTAGAACTTCATGCAGAAGAGGGCACTTTGGTCAACAAGGGAACGGTACTGGGGCGGCTCGATGCCGAACAGATTCGCCGGACGCGGGGACGAGATCACGCGAGCCTGAAGGCTGCCGAGACCCAAGTCATGCAAATGCAAACGGCCATTGAGTATCAAAGGGATTCACTGGCTGCCGAACTGGAGATGCGCAGGGCCGATATTCAGCAGGCGGATGCTCTTTTGCGTGAACGGCTGGCTGGCTCCCGCAGCCAGGAAATCGAGCAAGCCCGCGCGATGGTCGAAGAGGCGCGCGCCCAACATGAACAGGCCAAGGCGGATTGGGCACGAGGCCAGAAGCTCTTTCATGACGACGACATTTCCCGGTCTCAATACGACCAATTCAAGAGCCGTTATGAAAGCACCACGGCGTCATTGGAAAAGGCCGAGCAAAATCTGAAGCTGATCAGGGAAGGACCAAGGGTCGAACAGATCGACTCGGCCCGCGCGCAGTTGGACCGGGCCAAAGCCAGTCTGAAGTTGACTGAGGCAAGTCAATTGGAGCTGAAGAGAAAAGAGCAGGAACTTGAGACCCGACGGGCTGACTTGGAACGGGCACAGGCCCAGGTCTCAGTTGTCGACTCCCAGCTGGATGACACGGAGGTTGCCTCCCCTATCACTGGAGTGGTTTTGGTGAAATCAAGCGAGCCCGGCGAAGTGCTGGCAGCTGGAACCACTTTTGCTACGTTGGGAGACCTCGATCAGCCCTGGCTCCGCGCCTATATCAATGAAAAAGACCTGGGTCGAGTGAAGTTAGGAATGAAAGCCCGGATCACTACTGACAGTTTCCCCGGCAAGGTTTATTGGGGCCGTGTCTCCTTTATCTCTTCGGAGGCGGAGTTTACTCCCAAGCAGATCCAGACTGCTGAAGAGCGCGTCAAGTTGGTCTACCGGATCAAGATTGAGGTCGCCAATCCGCACCACGAGCTCAAATCGAATATGCCAGCGGACGCCGAGATCCTGTTGAACGAATCGTCATGATTGAAACTGTCGACCTGACCAAAAAGTTTGGAGAAACGGTAGCCGTCGACCACTTGAACCTGCAGATTCCCCCAGGAGAGATTTTCGGACTGGTAGGCCCGGATGGAGCCGGAAAAACCACCACATTGCGACTGCTGAGTGGGCTGCTGGACCCCGACGAGGGGCGAGCTACGGTGTCCGGACACGACGTGGCTCGGAACCTGGAGGCTGTGAGGGATAATATTGGCTATATGGCCCAGCGCTTTGGGCTTTACGGCGATCTGACCGTCCAGGAAAACATGAACTTTTATGGTGACTTGTTTGGCGTGCTGGGGCGAGAGCGTGACACCCTCACGAGTAGTCTACTCCGCATGACCCGGATGGAGCCATTCCGCAAGCGCCGTGCGGGCCAGCTCTCGGGTGGAATGAAGCAGAAACTCGCCCTGATGTGTACTTTGCTGCATCATCCTCGGATCCTGCTGCTGGATGAACCCACCAATGGAGTCGATCCGGTCTCACGCCGGGATTTCTGGGCGATCTTGTACCAACTGGTCAAGGAAGGAATGACTGTGCTGGTCTCCACCGCCTACCTGGACGAGGCGGAGCGCTGCAACCGTGTCGGCCTTTTGCATCGCGGCCGCCTGGTGCGCTGTGAATCTCCCAATCTTATGCGCACCCAATTTGAAGCCCAATGTTACGAATTGCAGTGTCCGGACAAGGGAGCCGCCCGAAGGATCCTCCAGGATCAGCCCGGCGTGGTCAGCGTAGAACCCTCCGGCAGCACGTTGCATCTGTTCCTGAAAGGCGAGCTCACTTCGCATGAGCACCTGAGACAATTGCTCGAGCAAAACGGGTTGGTGCCCAATGATTTCAAGGAAATTGTCCCCTCCCTTGAAGATGTTTTCATCGCTTTGATCCGGAAGCGGGAGGAACGGGTTCATGAGTCATGATGGCCCGGTCGTAGTGATCGAAAATCTGGTCAAGTATTTTGGCAGCTTTTGTGCAGTCGACCACGTGTCAATGATGGTGAAGAAGGGGGAAATCTTCGGCTTCCTCGGACCCAACGGGGCTGGGAAATCCACCACGATTCGGGTGCTATGCGGGCTGCTGGCACCCTCGGAGGGTCGGGCTTCCGTGAACGGCTTTGACGTCAGTACCCAACCCGAGTTGATCAAAAAATCGATTGGATATATGTCTCAAAAATTCTCCCTGTACGACGACTTGACCGTGGATGAAAACATTGAATTCTTCGGTGGAATTTATGGAGTGGCAAAGTCCTTGCGCAAAGAGCGGAAGGAGTATGTCTTGGAGATGGCCGGGCTCCTGGAAAGGCGCAACTCTCTGACGCGAGAATTAGCGGGGGGATGGAAACAACGGCTGGCCCTGGGATGCGCCATCCTCCACCAGCCTCCCATCCTGTTTCTGGATGAGCCCACTTCGGGGGTCGATCCGATTGCCCGGCGCACCTTCTGGGACCTGATTTACCAGCTTGCAGATCAGGGGAAAACGGTTTTTGTCAGCACGCATTATATGGATGAGGCTGAGTATTGCCATCGATTGGCGCTCATGTTCCGCGGGAAGGTAATTTCTCTAGGGACTCCTGCAGCCTTGAAGGACGAGCTGGGGATTTACACACTGCTTCATCTGGAGACCTCCGACCTTGTCGGCAGTATTACGGCGCTGGAGAATCAGGAGGGCATTCTAGATGTGGCCGTCTTTGGGAGCGGCCTGCACATTCGACTCAAGCGTGAGACTCAGGCTGAAGAAATGATCAGGCAACTCTTGGAACAGGGCGGAATCCAGGTGCACAAGTTGGAGCCGATTCCACCCAGCATGGAAGATGTCTTCGTCGCGAGGATCGAAGAGGAGGAGCGAAACCCAGCATGACCCTGAGACGGACCAAAGCGGTCGCCCGAAAAGAATTCCTGCATATCCTGCGGGACCCGCGCAGCTTGATCATGGCCCTTGCCATGCCATTCTTGTTACTGCTTTTGTTCGGGTATGCGCTCACCTTGGACGTGGATCGAATTCCAACCGTCCTTTTCGACCGGGACCAGAGCCCGCAAAGTCGCGAGTTGCTGGCACAGTTCCAGGGCTCCCGGTTCTTTGAAATCCTGGGTTACGTGCGAGACTATGCTTCGATCGAGAAGGGAATCGATCGCAATACGGTCCTGCTGGGCATTGTTGTCCCTCCGGATTATTCCAGGAATTTGAACGCCGACCATGAAGCTCCCGTGCAGGTTCTGATTGACGGCAGCGATTCGAATACCGCATCCATAGCACTGGGTTATGTTCAAGCCGTTGTGCAAAGCTATGGATCAAGGCTTCAAGTGGATGCTCAAATTCGAAAAACAGGCGTCAGCTTGAAACCCGCTCTGGAGCCGCGTGTCCGTGTCCTGTACAACACCGATCTAAAGTCGAAGAACTACATTGTCCCGGGCCTGATCGCTGTGGTGTTGATGATAATCTCTGCGTTGCTGACGTCGTTGACCATTGCCCGCGAATGGGAGACCGGGACCATGGAACAGCTTCTTTCCACGCCAATTCGGCCGGCAGAGCTGGTACTGGGCAAGCTCAGCGCATACTTTGTGCTGGGTCTGTCTGACCTGCTGATTGCCCTGGGGGTCGGTGTGATGATTTTCGGAGTACCCTTGCGGGGCAACGGCCTGTTCTTGTTCCTGACCAGTTGCATTTTCCTGTTCGGCTCCTTGTGCTGGGGGATATTTTTATCGGCAGCCGCCCGGTCGCAATTGTTGGCCTATCAATTGGGAGCAATTA
Organism: Terriglobia bacterium; assembly: GCA_035541995.1. Lineage (GTDB taxonomy): Bacteria > Acidobacteriota > Terriglobia > Versatilivoradales > Versatilivoraceae > DATKMG01. The sequence goes on along the minus strand of DATKMG010000683.1, from coordinate 7,559 downwards.
CTTCCTTCCTGCCGGCCTTCCTGTTGTCGGGCTTTGTTTATGCTATCGAGAACATGCCTCCCCTGATTCAGGTCGTGACCTACATCTTCCCGGCGCGCTATTTCATCACTATCCTGAAGGGTATTTTCCTTAAAGGCATTGCATTACGGGTCTTGTGGATTGAGGTGGTATTCCTGAGTCTATATTCCGCTGTCGTGTTCATCATCGCGACCCGAAAGCTTCGTCAAAAGGTGGCCTAAACCGTGCGAGAGCGGATTCGACACATCATCAAGAAAGAGTTCCGGCAAACATTCCGCGAACCCCGGATGCGAATGTTATTGTTCCTCCCGCCGCTGGTGCAGTTGATTATCTTCGGCTTTGCTGTGAATATGGATGTGGAGAAGGTATCGATTGGTTGGGCTGATCGAGACCGGACCCCTGTGAGCAGGGACCTGCTGGCTTCATTTGTCGGTTCACGCCGGTTTCAGATCGTAGCTACTCCCGTATCGGGAGGTGAGATTGAACGTTTGCTGGACCGCGGGACCGCCCAGGGGGTGGTTTGCGTTCTGCCTGGCTTTGGGCGGGACGTGGAGCGTGGGGAGACTACTTCGGTCCAGATCTTGATTGATGGCACCAATTCTAATACTGCTTCCATCATCTCCAGTTATGCGGCAACAGTCGTCAACAGTTATGCCAATGCTGCTTTTGCCGAGCAGAGCCAAAGGCGTCTGGTGGCTCGGACCCAAGCCGAGGGAGGCCCAGTGCACCTCAGCCTCCCGCGGTTGCGCCTGGAGAGTCGGGTTTGGTTTAATCCTGGCCTGGAGAGCAGGGTCTACTTTGTCCCTGGCGTAATAGTCAACATCGTGACTCTGGTCACCCTTATGCTGACAGCTATGGCGATTGTCCGGGAGAAGGAAATCGGGACTATGGAACAGTTGATGGTGAGTCCCATCCAGCCGTTGGAGCTGATTATCGGAAAAACAGTCCCCTTTGCTGTAGTGGGACTCTTAGACACCGCATTGGTGACCACGGCGGCTCTGCTGATTTTCCGAGTACCTTTGCTGGGCAGTATTTGGCTCTTGCTGGTGTGCGCGGTTCTGTTTTTGTTGACAACTTTGGGAATGGGCCTTTTCATCTCCACGATCTCACATACCCAACAACAGGCCATGATGTCATCATTCTTCTTCTTCATGCCGGCCTTTATGCTCAGTGGCTTCGCATTCCCCATCCGCAACATGCCAGTCGCGGTCCAGTATTTGACCTGCCTGAATCCAGTTCGTTATTTCATGGAAATTGTCCGCAATCTCTTTCTAAAAGGAAGTGGTGTCCAAGTCCTGTGGCCTCAGATGCTGGCCTTGTTGATCTTTGGGCTGTCCATTCTGGTTCTGAGTTCACTCCGTTTCCATAAACGGTTAGACTAAGAAGAAAAGAGTTACCGCAGATTTCCAGCGGAGGATTGTCAATGAGCATGTCAAATCATGACCTCCGTCGAATGGTCGACCTCAGCCACGTAATAGAGCAGAGGATGGCCACTTACAAAGGCCTGCCAGGCCCTGTGATCAGCGAATTCTTGAATCGAGAAGATTCCTGCAAGATATATGGGGAGGGAACGACTTTCCATATTGGAAAGATCGAGATGGTGGCCAACACGGGCACTTACGTCGATTCGCCATTTCACCGTTACGCTCAGGGAGAGGATTTAGCGGAACTTCCGCTGACCAGCCTTGCAAATTTGGAGGGGATCCTCATTCACGCCACTCAACGGCCACAACGAGCCATTAGTGCCCCATTCTGTGCAAACTTAGATGTCATTGGAAAGGCCGTTTTGTTTCGAACCGGATGGGATGTACACTGGAGGAGCGAACAATACTTTGAGGGCCATCCATTTCTGACGCGTGACGCCGCCCAACTATTGGCTGACTCGGGAGCAGCCCTGGTGGGGATAGACTCTTTCAATATTGATGACACCGCTAATTTGAGCCGCCCGGTTCACTCAATTTTGCTGGCCGCAGGGATCCCGATCGTAGAGCATCTTTGTAATCTACAGGCCTTACCCGCACGCGACTTCCGTTTCTTTGCCGTGCCGCCCAGAATCAAGCAACTCGGGTCGTTTCCCGTTCGGGCGTTTGCGATTATTGAGTAGAACTCCGGTGGCTTCCCACCCTTTGGACTTTTTCTTTGTTCCTTTGTGCTTTGGTGGTGAGAAACCCGGCTTACCGTGACAAACTGCTAGGGAGTAGGGCACTGAAGACCAGTAGGCCGGTCAAGAAGATCATAACGACCGAGGTGACCCAAGCAATCCGGTTGAACGCCCTACTATTGCAGTGTTCCCCCATCAGGTCTTCGCGATTCGAGAGGCGCAGCATAAAAATGAGAACGAAGGGGAGCAGAATTCCGTTCGCAACTTGGGAGAGCAAGATAATAGGGATCTGCCTGGCTTCGCTTAGAATGAGCACGGTCAGGGATCCAGCGATGATCAGACCCGTGTACAGCCCATAGAAAGTGGGTGCTTCATGCATGCGTTTGTCGATGCCCGATTCCAGTCCCAGTCCCTCGCATACGGAGTAGGCCGTGGATAGTGGGAGAATGGAGGCTGAAAACAGGGAGGCATTCACCAGACCGAAAGCAAAAAGGGCACTGGCAGCCCGACCGGCCAGTGGCCCCAAAGCCATGGCAGCATCCCCGGCATCGCGGATTTGGCGATGTCCGCTCTCATAGATGGTGGCCCCGCAGGCAACAATGATAAAAAAAGCCACCAGACTAGTCACAAAACAGCCCATGACCACATCCAGCCGTGCGTACTTGTAATGTTTCAGCTTGATCCCTTTCTCCACCATGGCGGACTGCAAATAAAACTGCATCCAGGGAGCAATGGTCGTGCCCACCAGACCAATAATCAGATAAATCATGGACGAACTTAGGTTGAAGGTCGGCTTGACCGTGCCAATCAAAGCTTGGGTCCAATTGGGATGAGATAGAAATCCGGAAAACAGGTAGGCACCGTAAAAGAAACACGCCGAGAGGAAAACCTTCTCGACCAGCCGCGAGGTACCTTTGACAACCAGAATCCAGACCAGGATGGCTCCGAGCGGCACGGAGACGTGACGGCTGATGCCGAAGATCGACATGCCTGAGGCCAGGCCGGCGAATTCAGCCACCGTGTTGCTGTAATTGGCAACTAAGAGCAGAACCATCAGCCAGAATGTGATCCGAAATCCATACTCCTCACGGATCAAGTCGGCCAAGCCTTTCCCGGTCACTACCCCCATGCGCGCTGCAATCTCCTGCACCACTACCAGAGCAACCGTAATAGGGACCAAAGTCCACAGGAGGAGATATCCGTAATGAGCGCCCGCCACTGAGTAGGTGTAGATCCCACCTGCGTCGTTGTCCACAGTGGCGGTGATAATACCGGGACCCAAGACACTGAGGAAAATCAGAAGATTGATTCGGAGATTCCTGAAACGTTCTCGGTTCATGACATTCCGTGAGCCTGATCCACCCAAGTTGAGATTCAAATCCGATCAATGATGATTGATCAACAGATCCAGAACATCATCCGCTGTAATCACACCCAGCAACCGGCCATTGTCGTCGACGACCGGAAGGGTTAGGAGATTGTACTTCTGGAAAAGCCCGGCTACGGTCTTCTCGTCCGCGTGAAATGGCACCGAGATGAGGGGATCGCTGGAGAGGTCCTTGAGAGGAGAATCGCGGCTTGCGAGGATAACCCGCGCCAGGAGAACCGCCCCCGTCAGTACACAATCCTCGTCGATCAGATAGAAAGAGTGAATTGACTCCAGGTCTCCTTCAAAAATCTTCAGCGCGACAATGGCGCCTTCTATGGTTGCGGCGTCACCCACAACAATATACTCGTTGGTCATCATGCCGCCCGCTGTATTCTCCTCGAAGCCCAATAGTTCGCGGACTTCCTCAGCCTCCTCACTTTCCATGTTGGCCAGAACCTGGGCTGAGGTCTCCGGCGACAATTCTTGCAGAACATCGGCGGCTTCGTCAGGAGGCATCTCTTCCACAAGATCGGCGGCCTTCCCGGTCGGAATGCTTTCTAGCAGCGAGACCTGCATACGAGTGGGGATTTCGGACAGCGCTTGAGCCGCGGTTTCTTCATCGAGAGACTCGATAACCGATTTTTGGTCGTTGTGACTGAGCTCCTCCAGGATGTCAGCGATATCGGCGGGATGGAGTTCGGCCAATCTTTCATAGGAGATTCGCAGTTTCACTCGCCGCGCCGGATCGGGTTCGATGAGGTTAACCACTCCCCAAGGAATCGTCTTCGTGGGAAATCGGCTAGTAATCAAGCGGACCGTATGTTTGGCCAATACCCCCTGAAGCAGGCGCTGGACTGCCGCGGCCAGGCCGATGTTCACCGCCATGATTTCCAGCTCTGTGTGCCGGTCGCTGGGCTGAATGTCAAAATCTACGTCATTGACACGAACAACTTTGCGATCCGTGACGTCAATGATCTGCTGGTCGAGCACATCCTTTTTCAGCCGAATCATTCCTTCGTCTGGAGAATAAGGTTGAATGTCATCGCGGGAGGCGGTGGCAATGGCAGCCCGTACAGAGATCGACTGCATTTGATCATGCGGTATGCTGAAAAGTTGCTTTTTGGGCGATTTGACTAGGTAGTGGGCCACCAGGTTGGGATGCTGACTGGGATTTACCAGGAGGTCTGTCAACACTCCAACATACCGACCCTTCACGTCATAAGTGGGAAGGTTATCCAATTCTGTAAAGTGGATCATGATGTGCCTCCCAGTTCTTCCGCATCTCCTAAAAGGCCCGCATATCCCCTGAGGATAGTGGGCTTATTGCGAGGGCTCCTGATCCAGTATCCCTAGCAAGTACTTTCCATAGCTGCTGCCCTTCATGGGAACAGCAATTTGACGAATGTCTTCTTCCGAAACGTAACCCAAGTGCAGCGCGATTTCTTCCAAGCAAGCAACCATCAGCCCTTGTCTCTCCTGCAGGGCCTGAATAAAGTTCGATGCTTGAAGCAAAGATTCGTGGGTTCCGGTGTCGAGCCAGGCAATTCCGCGCCCCAACCTCTCCACACAAAGTGTCCCCGCTTGTAGATACGCCAGATTGACATCGGTGATTTCCAATTCTCCGCGCGCTGAAGGCTTCAAACGCCGTGCAACTTCCAGGACGCGGTTGTCATAGAAATACAAACCGGTAACAGCCCAGCGAGATTTCGGTCTAATTGGCTTCTCCACCAAGCAAACGGCCTTCCCTGAAGCATCAAATTCCACCACGCCATAACGCTCGGGATCACTGACCTGGTAACCAAAAATGGTTGCTCCTGATGTTCTGGCAACCGCCCGCTGCAGGCATTCGGGAAGGCCGTGCCCGTAAAAGACATTATCGCCCAGAACCAGGGCGACCGATGATTCCCCCACAAAGTCTCGCCCAATTAAGAAAGCCTGAGCGATCCCTTCAGGGCGTGGTTGCTCAGCGTAGTCGAGTCTTAGCCCCAGCTGGTTCCCATTTCCCAGGAGGGCTCGGTAAGCGGGGAGGTCCTGGGGCGTGGAAATCAGGAGAATCTCCCTAATCCCAGCGAGCATGAGAGTCGACAGAGGGTAGTACACCATGGGCTTGTCATAGAGAGGGATGAGCTGCTTGCTGATGGCCCTGGTCAACGGGTAGAGCCGTGTGCCGGACCCACCAGCCAGAACAATGCCTTTCATGGGTCCTCCTGTTGTTGAGCTGCTTCAGTGCGGTTCAAAATCCAATCCCAAACGTTCCCGTTTATATTTGCCCTCTTGAACCTGCTTGCACCACGATCGGTTTTCAATATACCAGCAAACTGTCCTGGCCAGGCCCGTCTCCAAATCGCAGCGAGGCTTCCAAGCCAACTCTTTTCGGATCTTGCTGGCGTCGATCGCATAGCGCCGGTCATGTCCGGGGCGGTCAGGAACGAGTGTTTTTAGCTGCTTATAGCTTGACAGTCCCTGCTTCTGCATCGCAGGGTTTTCGGACGGTGGGAGGACCTTGTCGAGGCACCGACAGATGCCGTCCACAATTTGCAGGTTGGTCCTCTCATTTCCTGCGCCGATGTTATACTTTTCTCCGGGCTTCCCTTTCTTCAAAACAGCCATTATTCCCCGGCAATGATCCTCCACGTAAAGCCAGTCTCGAATATTCCCACCATCCCCATAGATGGGTAGCGACATCCCTTCGATGGCGTTGAGGATCATCAGAGGAATGAGTTTTTCCGGGAATTGGAAAGGCCCGTAGTTGTTGGAGCAATTGGTGACCAGGGTTGGAACCCCAAAAGTGGAAAAGTAGGCCCGCATCAGATGGTCGGCGGAGGCCTTTGAGGCCGCATAAGGAGAGTTGGGGACATAGGGGGTGGCCTCTGAGAAGCGACCCGCTGGGCCCAAGGTCCCATAAACTTCATCGGTGGAAACTTGCAGGAACCTGAAGCGCGTCTGCTTACGAGTACTCCGGGTCTTCAAGTACTTTCGAGTAGTTTCCAGGAGAACATAGGTCCCGACAATGTTGGTTTCGATGAACGGGCGAGGATTTTCGATGGAACGGTCGACATGTGTTTCAGCCGCCAGGTTGACAAGTGCTGAGGGTTGGTAGCAGCTGAAAACCCTTTCCATGGCACTCTGATCGGAGATATCGGCTCGCTCAAATACGAAGCGCGAATGCCTGGCCAACTCATCAAGGCTGCACAGGTTACCTGCATAGGTCAGCTTATCTAGAACGACGACCTGCCTCCGGGTTTCATTGAGCGCCAACCGCACGAAATTGCTGCCGATAAAGCCGGCGCCCCCCGTTACGATCAAGGTGTCCATAGTCTTCTTTCGCAATAGAAACCAATCAGTCCACTTATATCTTACAACGAGAGGATAAGCTGGGTCAGCGTCCTACTAGGACCACTACACTATAAGGGCCAACCTTGTACGGCCGCTGAGGAACTAACACCTTTTCTTGTCCTAGGTCGCAGATGTCCTTGGGGGACTTTAGATTCGTATCAATGAACCGAAACCACTTTTTTCGCTCAGACGGAGCAGGAAGTTCGAAGTCGAGTGACTCCCAATAGGCATTGGCTATCAGGAATAGATCCATCTCCATTTTCCCACCGATCAGTTGCATGGCCAGAGACCGGGAATGCGAGGACCAATCCGGTTCCCCAGGATTGACCCCATGCCAGCTCAGTCCCGGGTTGCGGTGATTTTCTCGTTCAAAGAAATGCCTCCCCCGCAGGAGTGTGTGCTGTTTGCGAAACGCGATTAGCAGCTTGAAGAAGCGAAACAACTCGGAATGGTTATCCAGACCCTCCCAGTCGAACCAACTGATCTCGTTGTCCTGACAATAAGCATTGTTATTGCCTTGCTGGGTCCGTCCCACCTCATCACCGGCGAGGATCATGGGCACTCCCTGAGACAGGAGAAGGAGTGCCGCGAAGTTCTTCATTTGGCGCATGCGCAAAGACTGAATTTCCGGGGCGGATACAGAGCCTTCGATTCCACAATTCCAACTGAAATTCTCGCTGCTCCCATCCAGGTTATCTTCTCCGTTTGCCTGATTATTCTTCTGGTTGTAGGAAA
>DATKMG010000682.1:0-15424 GCA_035541995.1 Terriglobia bacterium | reverse complement strand
CCCAATTGAAGAACCCAGGATTCTCCTACCGTAGGAAGCTATGATAAAATCGAATCGGGAAAGTCGAGAACCCACTCTGAGTCTAAGCCTCTGCTGAAAACGCGCGTGGAGCGCGCGTTCCACCCGGGTGGAGCGTTCGCGCGGGACCTCCGTCCCCCCGCGCACGCTTTTTGCGGCAGTCGCCTCAAGCCGGTAGATCGACTCGGTTTTTATTCTCACGGAGACACAAAGGCACGGAGTCCAATTGGCCACGCATTGCCAGATTTGATAAGGATCTCCTATTCCTACTTAATTCTTAATTCTCTGTGTCTCAGTGCCTCCGTGAGAGATTCCAAGTGGTACGAACATCACAATTGGCTTAATTCTCCCAGGATGCTCTCGAGGCTCTGCACAGGATCATGACTGGCGGTGACGGGCCGGCCAATGACGAGATAATCGGCGCCGGCCTGTACAGCCGCTAAAGGAGTGGCAATTCGGATCTGATCGTTGGTGTTTTTCCCGGAAGGACGAATACCCGGTGTGACCCATGTGAGGCTGTTCCCAAACCGCTCACGGAGTGCCGGCAATTCTGCTGGAGAGGCCACGATCCCGTCCATTCCAGACTGTTGTGCCAGATCGGTGAGACGAAGAACCTGTTCCCGTGACGCTGAGCGACAACCGATCTCCTTCAAGTCTTGATCCCCCAGGCTAGTCAACACTGTCACAGCCAGGGTAAGCGGTGTCAGGCCATCCCGGTTGGAATCATTCAGAGCTTGGGCCACAGCCGACATCATCCCCTTACCTCCCATAGCGTGGAGAGTGAGCATCGAAACTCCTAGCCGCGCAGCTGCCAGGACAGCTTTGACGACTGTGTTGGGAATGTCGTGGTACTTCAGATCCAGGAACACTCGCTCGCCCAATCCCGCGATCTCTCGCACAAGCTCAGGTCCTTCAGCAGTGAACAATTGGCTGCCCATCTTAAACAGCCCAACCTTACCCTTGAGTTTCCGGACCAGTTCCAGCGCTTCGAACCGGGTGTCAACGTCCAGCGCAATGATGATGCGGTCAGCGGGTTTTATCATAAATCGTGACCAATAGACTGGCAGCTATACAGGTGTTCCGGAGGTCTCCCGGCCAATGTGATGGTAGCAAATCGCGTGGAGCCCGGCAATTTGGTTTGTCTTCGAGGATTAGCTGTTGAGGATACCCGACCTTAGCAGTTCTATTTGGATAGTTTCCACTGCCTTCTCCTGAGGCATAGGTGTGGTGAGCTGGAGGTCACAAAAGATATCTGTCGTAATGTGCGCTCCGACCCAAATCGTTTCGACCCGGTCGGGGAGGACAACAGTCTCAAATATGCCCAGATCGGCTTGAGTTAATTCCACGGCTGTCACAATCAAAATGGCCCCCATCTCAAGTAACACGTGCGATACTTCGGCCAGGCGCCGGATGTGTTCTTCCCGGTTATTGACCTTGGATCCCTTAATATCTGCATCGACTCCGTACAACACACTTCCGATTCCCAGGAAGTAAACCAGGCGGCCTTCTTCAAAGAGGCGTTTTTCCAGGGCCCTGGCAATGGGTTTTTTCCCGGAGTCTTTCGGGCCGGTGATGAGAATCAAGGCCGACTTCTGACCGTACTTGATTGCACGTTCTTCGGGAGTAATCGAGCTCTTTTCCCACTTGCTATTCCGGAGAAACACCTTTTCCCGAATAGCCCCTTGCTGGTCCTCCAGGGCCTCCAAGACTGTACCCCCACCAGAGATCTCGTAGTTGTCTATCACAACAAAGCGGCTAGTTTCGGGGATCTCTCCAAGATCAAAGGCAATGGCCTTTTCGAGAATCCAGATACACTCCCCCACCTCATTTCGCTCGATCGTCATTTTCGATTGGGAGTGCAGGTTGGATGCATTCAGTACCTTTCTTATTTCCTCCACTCGAGCTTTAACCTTGGCTGTCCCCAGCTTGATGAAATACTCCTTGTCTTTGGTCAGCGACGAGCGCCCCAACCAAAACAGGCTGGTCTTCAGCCTCGAACTGACCTGAGGGGCTTGATCGCGGGTGCACGCTGCGATTTCTCCTCGAGTGATGTAAATCTGCTCTTTTAGAGTGAACCCGGTCGGATAACCTGCTCGCACCGGAACATCAGGATCCTGAGTGACCACTTCGATTGAGTTCACGCTCCCACTTTTCCCTGAAGGGTGGAAAGTCAGTTCAGCCCCTGCACTGATCTTCCCCGAAGCTACAGTTCCAGCAATAATTCTCCGATTGTCACCATCTTGAGTGAATCTGTAGATTCCTTGAACCGGCATGCGGAAGGGTTTCTCTTCAGACGGCTTCTCCGGCTGGAATTGATCTAATACCTCGACCACCGTGGGACCCCGGTACCAGGAGGTCTTGTGAGAGGTGTGTGCGATGTTATCGCCTTCGCGTCCACTCACTGGAATGTAAACCTGTGGGAAAATCTGCAATTGCTCCATGAACGCGGCAATTTCCTTGACGATCTCATCAAATCTAGCTCGATCGTAACCTGTCAGGTCCATCTTATTGACCAACCCGATTACCTGCCGAATCCCCAGGAGGGACAACATCGTTGCGTGTCTCCTGGAGTTCTCCTGAACGCCCTCAACTGCATCGATCACCAATAGAGCCGCCTGTGCCCTTGAAGCGCCCGTCACCATATTCTTAAGAAATTCGATGTGACCGGGCGCATCCAGGATCAGATAGTTGCGCCTGGCGGTTCGAAAGAAGCAACGGGCCGTTTCGATGGTGATGCCCTGAGCTTGCTCCTCCTTCAATGCGTCCAGGAGAAAAGCATACTCGAAGGGTCTTGAATTCCTCCGGCAGTACTCTCGAACTTGTTCAAGTTTCCCGGTTGGTAGGGAATCGGTGTCGGCCAACAAGCGACCGATGATGGTGCTCTTGCCATGGTCAACATGGCCGACCACCACAATGGCGAGATCGTCGTGGTGGAATTGTGAGGTTGAAGGAATCATTATTCAGTGAAAGGCGAGCGTCCTGTCCGCCGTCTGTCTCAATCCCGTTTGTGCGTTACGCCGAATACGCTAACGCACCCTACCGCATGCTACATATACCCTTCGCGGCGGAGCGTTTCCAGGCCGCCACCATCTTCCTCATCCTGTGCGCGGCCGGAGCGTTCAGCAATCCGGGAAAGCCGGCCGGTTCTCAATTCTGCGGCAATTTCGCTGGCATTCGTCGAAAGCGAGTCGATCGGGGCCGTGCAGGGAGCACAACCCAAAGAACGGTAACGGTGTCCATCTCCCTGGTTGAAATAGAGAGAAACCACCGGAACATTTTCCCGATCGATGTACTCCCATACGTCCAACTCTGACCAATCCAGCAGCGGATGGATTCGAACGTGAGTTCCAGGAGCAAAGTCGGTCTTATATTGGTTCCAGAACTCAGGCGGCTGATCGGCCAAATTCCAGGCGCTCCGTTCGTCGCGGCTGGAGAAGTAGCGTTCCTTGGAGCGGCTGCCCTCTTCATCTGCCCTCATCCCCACGATCACACCTTCGAAGGGTGTCCGGTTGGAGTCGAGCTCGTAACGGCCTGAATCAAGATTCAGGCGATAGCGTGGCCAGGATCCGTCGATCGTGTGCTTCAGAGCTTCTGTCTTCAGGGCACTGCAACACTGAAGCCGGTTCGCCTTCCCATCCGGAAACGTGGCCCTTGTCTGGAGGGCTTCCGAGTTCTGTCCATAAATCATGGTCAGTTTCCACTGCAAAGCCAGACGGTCGCGATAGGAGATCATTTCGGGGATTTTAAAACTCGTGTCAATGTGGATCAAGGGGACGGGAACGTGGCCAAAGAAAGCCTTGCGCGTCAGCCAGAGCAGGAGAGTGCTATCCTTCCCAATCGACCACAGCATGCAAAGATTCCGGAATTCACTGTAAGCTTCCCTGAGGATATAAATGCTTCCATTTTCCAATCGATCTAAACGGTCCATTTAGGAGCTTTCTCCCAAGCGCGAAAAAGAAACCAGCCCGCCAAGATCCTATCTGCGACGGAGTTCCTCCAATTCCTGGCGAAGAGGAGCCCAATAGACACGGTCGATCTCCCGTTCCCGCTTTTCTTCTTGTTCAAGGGCTTCGGCCAAACGGGCCTCCTGGCCCACTCGAGCAAAGCAAAGCAGAGGTCTCAATGCCTCTACCGCTGGAACCAGTTCAGGAAAAGCTTCTGCGACGTTCAACAAGAGCCCCACTGTGCGCGCTTCCCTGAGCCAAAATGCAACATGCTGGGAGGTTGGACTGGCCGCATGCTGCGCGTAATTGGCTTCGACCAGCCGTCGAATCATGGGCCAGTCCTTGTCCCGTTGAGTTTTCTTGGCTTGCACGAGGTCCGGCAGGGAGATCACTTCGCAACTCGTGTCGGGCCCCAACTCTACAGTCGTTCGCCGAGGCCAGAGTTCTTCGAACGGAGCCACCCCCCGCATTACCGACATCACATCGACTCGCATGCCCTTCGCATCAGGTTGATGGCATCTAAAGTGGATGGCATGCCCTTTTTGGAGGTACTCGGGCGACAATGGGGGAACGGCAATGCGACGAGCATCCAGTGCGTCCAGCGCCGAGGAGAGCCGCCTGAGGTTCTCAGCCCCGGTCATCAAAACAATATCGGTGTCCCGACTAAATTCCGCTGCGCCGTACAAGACGCAAGCCTGGCCTCCCATCAACAGATGCTGGACGTGGTGCGTAGATAAAGTCGAAAGGACTTTGAGAATCGGGTTCGGGGTCAAGAGATCCTCCCGCCTGAATGTAGAAGACCCATAATTTCTGGCTCTCATTCCACCGTTCTATGGGCTCCATCTGGTACCAGTCTGCCCATTCGTCGCAATCGTCTTCAAACGCCTTGTTCATACGACCTTCTCTACAAACCGTCGGAACCCCTTGCAGCTGCGTATTCACTTCTCTGATTTGATCGACGACCCGCCTGCTGTACAATGACCTTTGTTGTGATGGGACTTTACATGTTCAATCAGCGAAACCCGGGAGACCACCCATCAAAATACTGCATCTCCAGCGCCACTATCTTAACATGAGCGCCGGAATTCCAATCTGCACTCATTTCACTCTGGTCTATTCAGGCAGGGGAGCACCCGCGCTTGAACTGTAATTAGGCCAAGGCAGGAACCCTACACTATCACGAGGCAATCAACCATGATCGTTGGACTTTTCGGAGAGCAATCTGCCTTGAAATCGAAACTTTTTTCTTTCCTGACTCATCGAGGTTTTTATCCCTGCTCTCCGGAAAATCTTGCGAAACTCGAGACGGACCGCAATTACGTTTTTGAGAATGATCAAGATTCTCCAGGATTCCTTGAAGACCTAAACTCAAGGAAGGTGAGTATTTGGCTCGGAGACGAGACCAGTTTGAGTTCAGGATGCGATTTGGTACTTCATTTAGATGAAGCAGCAACCCAAGCCGAAGAGAAGGTCAGCCAGTTGCTTCTGCAACGAATGCGATCTCAAGCCCGGCCAGACTGGGATGAGTACTTTATTCGCATTGCCCAGGTTGCATCCATGCGGAGCAACTGTATCAAGCGCAAAGTCGGGGCCGTAATTGTCCGGGACAAGCGAATCATTTCCACCGGTTACAACGGCACTCCTCGCGGAACCAAGAACTGCAACGAGGGAGGATGCCCTCGCTGCAACAGCCTGGCAGGCAGCGGCACCCGGCTGGAGGATTGTGTTTGCTCCCACGGCGAGGAGAATGCCATCACCCAGGCTGCGTACCATGGCACTAGCGTGAAAGGAGGAACTATTTATACAACCTTTGCACCATGCCTGATGTGTACCAAAATGATCATCAATAGTGGTATTCAAGAAGTGGTTTACAACGTGGACTACCCGCTCAACGAGGTCGTGTTTAAGCTTTTTGACCAGGCGGGCGTCAGGATTCGTCAGCATCGGCTTCCAGGATGACAACCTCCTCCATGATGTCGCCAGCTCGAATGGCTTTGACCACCTGCATGTCGGTTGTCCTCCCAAATACGGTGTGGACCCCGTCCAGATGAGGCTGGGCTGAATGGCAGATGACGAACTGACTCCCTCCGGTATTCTTTCCGCGATGCGCCATGGAAAGGGCCCCCTCTCGGTGCTTGTTGGAATTGATTTCACAGGGGATGGTGTAGCCAGGCCCCCCTGTGCCATTCCCATTGGGACAGCCCCCCTGGATGACGAAATTCGGAATGACCCGATGGAATTTTAGGCCGTTATAAAAACCTCTGCGGGCCAGTTTCACGAAATTGTCAACAGTTTTAGGGGCGTCCTGGTCAAAGAAATCGATATGAATATCACCTCTGAGTGTCTTGATCACTCCCTTTGTCATTGTGTCTCTCCTTGTTGTCCTATGGCCGGTATTCAATTCTCAGGAATTTTGTGAAAGTCCCCATGACCCATTTAAGTCACAACGGTCGATGAAAATGGCACGGGTAGCCACGGTGAGCGCATTTGGCGACGGCTGTCGCCGCGAGCCGTGGGCTTTTTGCTGGTTTGACAAGCCCAGGCTTCCCGCAAAAGGCGCGGTCGGCGTGGCTACCAAATCTCGCATTTTCATAAGACGGGTCTTGAATTTTCTCATCTGCCTCTTATTCAAAATTCCCCCGCAAACTTCAAACCTTGTCCCCCGGTCTTAACAGCCAGGCCTGCGGGTGGTGTGTGAATCCAACATGGGGGTAATAGGTCTCAGCGGCCGGCGCAGCCAGCAGAATGATGGTCGTCTGAGTCCCTCCCGCCTCCTGGGTTCTGCGAATCAGTTCCTTCCCGATTCCCAGTTTTTGATGGGAGACGCGAACTGCCAAGTCCGACAAGTAGGTTGCATAGCTGAAATCAGACAGCGCTCTGGAAATCCCCACAAGCTGCCGGCCATCCCATGCAGTGATGACCAGATTGGCGTTGTTCAGCATCTGTCGCATTCGTTCCCGGTCTCCGATAGGCCTTCTCTCACCCAGAGTCGAAGCCCGATACAGCTCGATGACCGTATCCAGATCTAACTTATTCCCAATTCGGTATTCGATCATTTCGGCTTGGAGACGTCCTTCTTCATTTGTTCGACTATCTCGTGGGCCAGATCCTTTGCGGATTTGTAGCTGGTGTGAACGAGATAAGAAGTCGAAGTGTCTTTGGATGTGGACCAGATAAGTTTTTCACTCTTGGGATCGATCAGAAAGGCGATACCCCGAGCGGCTTTGGAGGTCCGAACAATTCTCGGTGGGTCTTCCATCAGGCTTTTGAGGTCAATGTGGGGAACGTCAGATAAGATGCCATCCGCCAGGTGGGGATCAATAGTGACCTCATATTGCCCCCACCTGACGAGTTCCGCCGTCAAGTAGTGATCCATGCGGTCCTTCATAGGTATCAGGTAAATCACTTTAACCGAGTCGAGGTGGACCTGAGAGGTCTCTTCGGCAACGGCGTAGGAGGAAGCAAGACATATAACCATCGTCGAGAACCCTAAAACTAAACTAAAGTGCTTCATAAAGACGGCTCCTTAGTACACTGTTCCATAAATTCGCTTACGTATTTCGATAGCCTGCATAGGTATAGTACCACAGTGCTCGAGAAGCGCAGGCCCCAATGCCATCCTCGTAAAAAAGGAGATCAAGCTCATGATTCAACGAATGCCACTTCATATTATCCAGGGACCGTTATCCGGGTTCAATCTTAAACATCTTCTTAATTTCCTTGTTGCAAATCAGACGATTTTCCGTAAGATATGGGCACTTCCGGACTAGGGGCCAGCCACACGAAGATCCCCTCCTTAAGGTGCCGGGAAGTTAAGAACGAATTGGATTAGCCTCGAGTTAGAGATGGCCCATAGCCCCGTGCATGAGGGCGGGGGATAGATTCATTGAGATCCGAGGAGCCCTGAAGGAACCCGGTTGTTTTCTGTGACAGTATGTAAGGTCTCCAAGTATCCCCTTTTCTGAGAACCAGTCCTTCCAGTACTACCGCCTTTCACGGCCCTGGCTGCGGCTTAACAGTGTTCCTAATTTTAGGCGTTTGAAGTTTCAATTCTTCAAGGACAGACGAATTCCAGCATGGACTATCCGCCCAAGTTTAAATTGAAAAATCTGAAACTGCGGGACTGGGTTCAAGAGATGGTCGATCTCTGCAGGCCGGATGAGGTCTATTGGTGTGACGGAAGCCAACAGGAAAATGACCGGCTGTGCCAAATGATGGTGAAGACCGGGACCTTTATCAAACTCAATGAGGAAAAGCGACCCAATAGTTATCTGGTTCGCTCAGATCCCAGTGATGTAGCGAGGGTTGAGGATCGTACTTTTATCTGCAGTTTGCGCAAGGATGACGCTGGCCCCACCAACAATTGGATGGACCCAAAAGAGATGAAGGAGAAGCTGCTGGGTCTTTTTGATGGCTCGATGCGAGGGCGAACCATGTATGTGGTTCCCTTCTCCATGGGACCGCTAGGTTCTCCCTTCTCGATTGTTGGGGTCGAGTTGACCGATTCGCCTTATGTCGTCGTCAATATGCGGATTATGACCCGCATCGGCCTGCCGGTCTTGAAATCGCTGGGGAACAAGGAATTTATTCCCTGCCTGCATTCGGTGGGCTTGCCTTTGGAACCGGCCCAAGAAGATGTGCCCTGGCCCTGCAACAGAGAGCAAAAATTCATTGTTCATTTTCCGGAAGAACGATCGATCTGGTCTTACGGCAGTGGGTACGGCGGTAATGCCCTGCTCGGAAAGAAATGTCTCGCCTTAAGGATCGCCTCCTGCATCGCTCGGGACGAAGGCTGGATGGCCGAGCATATGTTGATCTTGGGGGTTGAATCCCCAAACGGCGAGAAGGTCTATGTGGCTGCGGCCTTCCCCAGTGCCTGCGGCAAAACCAACTTTGCTATGTTGATCCCTCCCAGGACCTTTGCCGGCTGGAAGGTCACCACTGTGGGAGACGACATCGCTTGGATCCGGGTTGGAGAAGATGGGTGGCTTTACGCCATCAACCCCGAAGCGGGTTTCTTTGGGGTGGCTCCCGGAACTTCCATGCAGTCTAATCCCAACGCTTTGGCGAGTGTCTCCCGAAATACGATCTTTACTAATGTGGCGCTCACTCCCGACGGGGATGTCTGGTGGGAAGGAATGACCGAGACCCCTCCTGCTGAATTGATCGATTGGCAAGGCCAACCCTGGACGCCGGGCTGCGGCCGTAAGGCCGCTCATCCCAATGCCCGCTTTACCGCTCCAATCGCTCAATGCCCGTCTTTGGATCCAAACTGGGAGAGTCCCAAAGGAGTCCCCATCAGTGCATTTATCTTTGGCGGCCGACGGAGTCATGTGGTTCCGTTGATTGTACAGGCCTTCAACTGGAATTTCGGGGTTTACATGGCCGCTACAATGGGTTCAGAAACCACCGCGGCCGCGACAGGTAAACTAGGGGAAGTGCGCCGCGATCCAATGGCGATGCTGCCATTCTGCGGCTACCACATGGCGGATTATTTCAACCATTGGCTGCAGATCGGGCGCGAAATTTCCCATCCACCTCGAATCTTTAGCGTGAATTGGTTTCGGACCGACAGCCAGTGCCGGTACCTCTGGCCCGGATTTGGAGAGAACATGAGAGTTCTGAAATGGATTGTGGAAAGAATCCAAGGCCACGGCTACGCCGCTGAGAGCCCTCTGGGATGGATGCCCTTACGTGAGGACTTGGAATGGAAGGATCTCGACTGCGTCACTCCTGAGGATTTCTATGAACTCATGTCCATAGATCGGGAAGATTGGAAGTTGGAGATGGCTGCTCATGAGAAGCTCTTTGCTAAACTGTATGATCGCCTGCCCAAAGAATTTCTGTTCATGCGGGAATTGATTCTTTCCAGCCTGTGGCGCTCTCCCGAGCGCTGGGAACTTTCGTAGGAGCCTTTCGCGCCCCTTCCCGGTTGTGCAAAATGGCACTCCATCAACATATTGTAGTGCCTGCCATTTTGCACAACCAGCAATTGCGTCCAAATTGACTGTCCCACAGGCGATTTGGCGTAATTTCGAGGGGCGCCACGTAACATGAAAATGCCGGAGGGTCCCGCTCCGTCGGGGCCACAGTCGCGACAGAGCGCGACCCTCCATTAAAACCGCATTTTCATCAAAGTCCCTGAAGATTTTACCTTTCCGTGACATTCGCCTCCTGAACTCCTGATAATTTAGTGGTCGTATAAGTTCCCCCTGGGCAGTTCGGATCCCCATGGGTGAAAGGTCACAAGTGGGGAATTTAGCCTCACTCTCCCCTTAAATTCTCTCCATGTACAGAAGCCAACCTCTTTTCAATAAATCACTTATGAAGTTGCTGTCTGGTGGTCAATTGGGTGACAACCTGCAATCCTCAAGAAAGGAGTCCAGGCGCTAGCTAGTTAAGAAGGGGATTTCTTACTGGATCTGATGACGTCTAACCTGGAGTTACTTTGAACTTCGGTGGACGGCAATGCTAGAATCTCCTTCTTTGACGTTGGGACGTACGCCTCGTCATACCTCTTACGCCTCGTTGGTGTTTCGCCTAGCGCCGAGAGATCCTTTCGTGAGGAGTCACCCATCATGAAATTCAAATTGTTAGGTCTATTACTCGTGGTTACTCTTGTGCTTCAAGGGCAGACCTCTCATGTAGTATTTGTCGATGTGACGAAACAGGCCGGGATCCGGTTTGATCATTGCATGGGAGACAAGAAACTCAGCAACATCCTCGAGGCCACGGGGTCTGGTTGCGCCTTCTTTGACTACGACGGTGATGGGTGGATGGACATTTACGTAGTGAATGGCTGTTATCTGGAAGGCATTAGTGATCCCAAATCACCCTTCAAGGGGATGAGGATGACCAGCCATCTCTATCACAACAATGGTGACGGTACGTTCAGCGAAGTCACAGAAAAGGCTGGAGTGAGCAATGAAGGCCGATACGGAATGGGTTGCCAGGTAGGAGATTATGACAACGATGGGCACCCGGATCTGTATGTAACCAGTTATGGGAGAAACACTCTTTACCACAACAATGGCAACGGAACCTTCACAGATGCCACTGACAAGGCAGGTGTTGGCGTTAATAAATGGAGTACCGGCGCCGCCTGGTTCGATTACGACAAAGACGGATATCTGGACCTTTTCGTGGCTAATTATCTGGATTTCGATCCCGAGTACCGACTTTACTATGAGGCTGACATTTATCCCGGTCCCCTGGCGTATCCTGCACAAACCAGCGTTCTATTCCATAACAACCATGACGGTACTTTCACGGATGTGACAGAAAAAGCCGGAGTCAACAAGAAAGGGCGTGGAATGGGGGCCCTCACCGTGGATTACGATGGGGACGGCTGGCCCGACATCTTTGTTGCCAACGACGCAACAGCCAACTTTCTGTATCACAACAACGGGAACGGGACCTTTACGGAGATTGGTCTCACTGCCGGCGTAGCTTTTGGACAGAACGGGAATGCCTCGGCCTCGATGGGAGGGGACTGGAGGGACTATGACATGGATGGGATGTTGGATTTGCTGGTTCCGGCCATGGGCTACAACGCCCTCTATCGAAACCTGGGGAAAGGCGCCTTCCAGGAAATGGCAGTGGAAACGGGGCTCGCCGTCATCAGCGGCCAATACTGGTCCTGGGGAGGGAAGTTCCTGGACTACGATAACGACGGTTACGTCGATGTGATGGTGGTTAATGGCGACGGACACCGTCTTACTGAAACTCAGGAACCTATCCTGGCACGGAACAGCTTAGGCCGCAATGGCAAGCGGACTTTTCAGGATGTGGCCAACCAGTCTGGTCCTTATTTCGAGCTGAAGGCCGTGGCTCGCGGATTGGCCATTGGAGATTTTGACAACGACGGAGATCTGGACGCTCTCATCCTCAATATCAACCAGCCCTCCGTGCTGATTCGCAACGATGGGGGCAACCGAAACAACTGGATCATGCTGGACCTGGTGGGCACCCGGAGCAACCGCGACGGGTTCGGCGCCAAGGTCACAGTCCGGGCCGGCTCCCTGGTTCAGGTGGACGAGAAGAAGTCCGGAACCAGCTATCTTTCCAGCAACGACCCCAGGATGCATTTTGGTCTGAATAAGCTGACCAAGGTCGATGAGGTGACCGTTAAATGGCCAAGCGGGGTTACACAAAAGCTCAGAGATTTAAAGGTCAACCAGGTCGTCAAGGTTACCGAACCTCGCTCTTAGTCCTGAGCCTTCTGGTCCTGGCGGTGATGTTCACGGTCGCCGCCGGGACAAGGGTGAGCTCGGACCAGCGTATGACCTCGCTGGTCTTCACCCAGATGCCCCGCCAATCGGAACGTCCTGCCAAGGCAACTCCCACCTTCCAGTTTCGCGACACCCCCCCCAAAGGCAGCCGAATTGCGGTCCTCTCCCCTGGCGGGACTTTGTCGATATTGACTGCAGAATTCTATGCTGCGGCCGAACCGGACGTCCGGTTTGACGGCAAGAAGATCCTGTTTTCCGGCAAACAGGGCTCCAAAGACAATTGGAACATCTGGGAAATGGATCTTGACGGAAAAAACAAGAAGCAGGTAACCGAGCATTTCGGGGATTGCCGTGAACCAAGATACCTGGCAACCAGTTCGATTACTCCTCCCGAGTTTGAAGACAAAGTCCGCTGGATAACTTTTACATCCAATGCCGCCAATACTCTCGACGAGTTAGGACCTGACTTGTCGACGGCACTCTACGCAAGGAATCTGGAGCCGATCCAAGGTCGAGGGTTGATCACACGACGCAGCACCTTCAACCTTTCGAGCGATTTCTCACCAACTGTTCTTCAGGATGGCCGGATTCTATTCACCAGCCGCCAAAAAGGAGATCCTCGCAGATATCCGAACGGCAGGTTCCTTTTACTGGCTGGCAACTGGGACGGAACCGGTGTGAACCTTTTCTGCGGAACCAGCCAGGGTGCGATACTTAAGACAATGGCCTGCGAGATGCCAGACCGGACGCTGGTCTTTGTGGAGTCTGAGGGCGAAACTCCAGATGGAAGCGGACGGCTGGCCCGGGTTTCCTTTAAACGTCCCTTGCATAGCTACCAACTCTTAAGCAAAGGGAAAGGGTGGTACCGAAACCCCGTTCCGCTTATTGACGGAGGACTTCTGGTTTCTTACCGGGCCGACAAAGAGCCTTATGGGCTCTATGGATTCGATTTCGACAAGGGCCAACCGGGTGAGAAGATCTTCCAGGATCCCAATTGGGAGAGCGTCGGTGCCGTTCCGCTTGAGACTCGAACCGAACCTCAAGGGCTGATCAGCTCCGTAGTGGATTCGGAATCTACGGCGGATGTCCAATGCTTAAACGTTTATGACTCTGATCAGCTTGAATCAGCAGAAATCAAGAAAGGCGAAGTGAAGCGAGTCAGGTTGGTTGAAGGGGTGCCAATTCTAAAGCAACGCATAGGAGAGATTGCTCCCCAAATGTTGAGCCTGCCTTGGAGTCGAACCAGGATCCTTGGGGAAGCCCCGGTGGAGCCCGATGGGTCATTTTTTCTCAAGCTCCCCGGAGACACACCTTTTTACATCCAGACCCTCAATGAAGAAGGGATGGCACTGATGAACATGTCGAATTGGATCTGGATCAGGCGGGGCACCAGTCGTGGTTGCATCGGCTGCCACGAAAACAAGGAACTGGCCCCGGAAAACCGGGTCACCGAAGCTCTGGTCAAATTGCGACAATCTGCAATGCTCATCCCTCCTGAACAGCGTCGTGTGGTGAGTTTTCGGAAGACGGTGCTGCCAATTATTGAGGCGCACTGTGCGTCCTGCCATAGCGGCAAGGCGCCCGCAGGGCATCTGGAACTCGCTTCGACGCCTACCAAGCAGTCCAATAAGGCCTATGAAAGCCTGATGGCCGGCCGGTACGCAGGAGCCGCAGACGTAGAAGACCCGTACGTGGTCCCGGGGAGTGCGCGGAAAAGCCGATTGATCCAAGTTCTCATGGGCAAGCCAGCCGGTCCGGGAAGCCGGCATTCAGAGTTGCTGAAGGACGAGGAGAAGAAGGCCGTCGTGGAATGGATTGATTTGGGGGCACGATGGGAGAACTGACGAGATTTCCGATTTCAGATTTGCGATTGCCGAAATTGGAAATCGGCAATCGCAAATCCCAAACGATCACTGGCTATCATTTTGAGGAGACATTGGCGTGAGGCACCGACTGCCTTGGATATCGATCATGAGTGTAATGGCATCGCTTAGCCTCGTGTTGTTTGGCAGTTATCCGGTCCATTCTTCGCCACCAAATCCTCAGGAGGCAGGCAAATCCGCATCCAATGCTTCAAGTCCGTCCTCAAATCATTCTGCCCCAAAATACCGCGCTGACAAGAGGGCAGATTACGCTGTGCTTGAGGATGACCAATATAAGTCTCCCATTCAGCTGGCTCTCACAAGAGACGGGCGGAAACTGGCGGTGGTATGTGAGGGCACCGATGAGGTGCTGATTATCGATACGGCATCGAGAAAAGTAATCGGTCATATGGAAGTCGGGGACCATCCGTTTGGAGTGACATTCAGCCCGGACGAGAGACGGTTGTTCGTGGGGAATAGGCGCGACAATACGGTTTCAGTCGCGGAATTTGGAAGCATGAAAGTCCTCCAGACCTTCCCGGTGGGGGCAGAGCCTCATCAACTTAAGACCGATGCAAGCGGGAAGTTCCTTTATGTGGCGAACCTCCGAAACAACAACGTGTCGGTGATCGACACTGAAGGCTTCCATGAAATCAAGCGCCTCGCATCTGGAACCACTCCTTTCGGTTTGGGTGTTTCTCCGGACGGCCAATATCTGTACGTCTCTCATCAACTTTCTAACCCGGTCCCCTTTCGAACGGCCCCTGCACTGGAACTCACAGTCATCGATCTCAAAACCCAACTGGTGAGTGGACGCCGGCGTCTTTCTTCCACGGTGGCTGGACAAGATGTCGCGGTCTCGCCGGATGGACGTTTCGTTGTGGTCGCTCTTGAACTACCCAAGAACCTGCTGCCCGAGACTCAAGTCTATCAGGGCTGGATGGTTACTTATGGGTTTGCCATTGTCGAAGCAGGGCCTCGAGGACGCGTCGCCTATTTCCTGATCGATGAACCCAACCTCTACTTTGCCGATCCCTATGGCCTGGCTTTTTCTCCGGATGGCCATCGGTTATACATTTCCTCCAGCGGCGTCGATACCCTCACGGTTGTCAACATGGACAAGGTGTATGAGTTACTCGAGATTCAGGGAGGCAAATTCGGGCTCACCGACGAGATGATTCGGCTGAATGCGCGTCATCTGGCCCTGAGTTCGGAATATGTGGTGGCCCGGATCCCAACAGGAAGTAACCCAAAAGACCTTGTGGTTTCTCCAGACGGCCAATGGGTTTATGTGGCCAACCGGTTGTCGGACACGATCCAGGTGATCGATGCGAAGACCAATCGGTCGGCAGGCGTAATCGACCTGGGC
>DATKMG010000681.1:0-10540 GCA_035541995.1 Terriglobia bacterium | reverse complement strand
CTAGGTGTTTACCTCCACATCCCCTTTTGCCAAACCAAGTGCCACTACTGTGACTTCGTCTCCGGCCCCTTCCTGGAGACATGGATCAATCCATATGTTGATGCGCTGAAAAAAGAGATTCAGCAGACTGATCAGGTATTGCGAAGGGTCCAGATACGCCCCGCCTTGATTAGCCCGCTCGTCGTGGACTCTATCTATTTCGGTGGGGGAACACCTTCTACTCTCGAGGCCCGCCGGATCTATGAAATCATGCGGGTCGTCCGCGGAGCCTTTACCGTTTCAACAGAAGTCGAGGTAACTCTGGAGGTAAACCCCGGCAGCGTTGATTCTGAGAAAATCCGCCAGTACAAAGAAGCCGGGGTCAATCGGGTCAGCATCGGCATCCAGGCCTTCCAGGACCACCTGCTCGAAAAAATGGGCCGAAGTCACAGCGTAGAAGATGGGCTTGCCACCTTTGACCTGCTCCGCCAGGCCGGGTTCTCGAACATCAACGTCGATATCATTGCAGGCCTCCCGGGACAATCCCTCAGCGATTGGCAGGAGACCCTAAACATGAGCCGTCGTTTGGCTCCGGAACACATCTCTATGTATCTGCTCGAACTCCACCCAAACACGGTGTTCGGGAAGATTTACTCCCAATCCGATAATGCAAGCGGTCCAGTTGCGAGGTCCTATGCCGTTGCTGAACTCCCTGCTGAGGAACTGGTAGTTCAATTTTATTCAGAGGCGGTCCGGCAATTCATGGCAACCGGGTACCTCCAGTATGAGATTTCTAATTTTGCCAGATCAGGCTGCGAATCGCGGCATAACCTGAAGTACTGGACAGACCAGCCATTTCTGGGATTCGGATGCAGCGCTTTCTCCTATTTGGCGGGAAAACGTTGGGGGAGCGAAAGAAATCCGCGGAGATACATTGAACGAATTAATCACGATGGTGAAGCAGTTGACTGCGTTTACCAGTTGAGCGACCAGGAAATACAGGAAGAAGCCATTTTTCTCGGATTACGTTTGATGGGGGGACTTAACCTTATAGATTTCAAAACCCGATTTGGTTTTGACTTTTATGAACGCTTCAGCACCCCAATTGCACATCTCCGGGAGGGTGGTCTACTGGAATGCAACTCGGAAAGGGTTCGCTTGACCCCCAGTGGCTGCCTGCTTTCCAACGAGGTATTCGCCGAGTTTCTTTCTCGATAATGAGTTCCCGGTACTGGACTCGGGAACATGAAACCAATATGACAACCAATCCAGATGGGCATAATCATTCTTGGTGCCCGTACTTCTGGCTGTTGGGCGAGTTGTTCGTTGTTTTCTTGCTTCTCCCTGGTTCCTCTCTTTCCGCAAGTGACAGCGAATTGACTCCGGAGTATCTGGCTTCTGTCGAGACGAAGCTCTCGGACATTCGGCAGGCCGGTCGATTGGAGTTATACGACAAGTTGATCTACGGCAAAGGAGATTTTCTGAAGGTTGAAGGCAAGAGCCGAAGATTTCTTGTTGTTTCACTGGATAAGAATGGCCGTTATTTTGCCAGGCTCTTTGACTTGCCCGACTCACAGCTGAAGGAAGCTCCTATTCAAAAGAGCTTATATTTTACAGGGGTTTGTTCCAAGATCGAACTTGCCGAAGGCCGGACAATTGATGTGACTGTAACCTATTCTTTACTAACATCAACAGCTGATCGGGTCTATACAATGCAGGCCCAAGGCTACGTGCAACGGGTGGAAGAAGCGAAAAAGAAAAATCAGGTTCTGCTGACTAAAGCTGAGGGCGAAACCCAGTCAGAAGCGGCGCCCGCCCAACCTGTTCGCTCTGCGGCGACTTCACCAGCAAGTGCCAAGAGCAGTGGGTCTGCTTCTTCCCTCCCCGTTTCTGACCCAAGAAGCAAGGGTGGAACAGGAGCCACGGATAAGCAAGCTGGCGACGAAGAAGAGGGCGAGGAACCCGAAGGCCCACGGCCGCACCTCATTCAGAGAGGCTCTCCGCGGAAGGAATCTGGACCCGCGTCGTCGACTTCACACGCTGCGACAAGAGACTCAACAATGGAGAACATCCAAGTTGGTAGCGAGCAAGACAATGTCGTCTATCGGCGACCTAAGACTGACTCGACGCCGAAGGAAGTTGCCAGCGAAAGAGCTGAGCCCACTATCAACAGGTCTACCGTTGCGCTGCCCCCAAGCCTCGAACCAACTCGGGAAGTGGAAGGGATGATCCTGATTCCGGCCGGTATTGTAACCTTGGGTTCAGATGATCCTAACGACGCCGAAAAGCCGGTTAACCGTGTGATGGTGGAGGCCTTTTATCTCGACCGATACGAGGTGACTAACCTGGAGTACAAGCAGTTTTGTGATGCTACAGGGCATCAGTATCCTCATTATTGGACCGGAAAGGTCTACCCGAAAGGGTTCGAAAAGTATCCGGTCGCTGAAGTGAGCTGGCAGGACGCGTTGGCATATGCCCGATGGGTTGGTAAACGGCTTCCAACCGAACCAGAATGGGAACGGGCTGCCAAGGGCCCGAACTCAACCCTGTATGCCTACGGCAATTCATACGATCCCAGAAAGGCGAACACCGAGACAGGAAAGCTGACTTCGGTAGGCAGCTATCCTCCCAGCGGATTTGGGGCCTTTGATTTGACGGGGAATGCTGCTGAATGGACCGGCAGCCTCTTCAAACCTTATCCCTATAAAGCATCGGATGGGCGAGAGGAGCTTGGAGCTGCGGGTCCTAGAGTCGTTCGCGGGGGGCACTCCTCCAGCGGGATCCGTGGCTCTCGATGCTTGGTGCGGACGGGCATTCCAGCTGAGCAGTCCCTGCAAACCGTAGGTTTCCGCTGTGCGCGCAGCGAGCGATGAATCTCCGGGTGCGCGGGCTAGTGGTGGTCATCATCTTGGCTCCACTTTTCTTGAAGAGCCCATGTGGGAGCCGATCTCCGAGCGGCGATCAGTTTAAACCAGGAGGTCGCCGCGCAGGGTGACAGCGGTCACGCGCGCTGCTCCCACATTAAAACGGGTATTCTCAGTAAAGACGTGGTCAATAATAAACGCGTTCTAGACGTCGGTTGTGGGCGCAGGAAAGTGCCCGGCGCTGTGGGTCTGGATCGTATTGAAGGTGAAGGGGTCGACGTGGTTCACGACCTCAACAGGTACCCCTACCCTCTGGAAACAAGTAGCTTCGACGAGATTCATGCTCGGCACGTCATTGAACATGTAGAGAACGTGCTTGCCTTCTTGGCTGAGCTTCATCGGATAGCCAAGCCGGGAGCCCACGTCTTTGTCACTACTCCCCACTACACCTACACGGGCTCCTGGCGAGACCCAACCCACAGATGGCATCTCAGTGCCCAGAGCTTTGAGTATTTTGAAATGGGGCACCCGTCAACTTATTACACTGGTTCGGCAAGATTCCGCATTGTCTCAAATCGGATTACAATGCTCAGGCTTTGGCGCTTGCTTGGAATTGAATGGCTGATTAATGCTGTAAACATTCATCGCAGATGGCGCTTCCTTCGCCGATTCTGGGAAGAGTACCTTGCATTCCAGTTTCGGGCACGGGAGATCCGGGTCACCTACGAGGCTGTAAAAGACAGCCCCCGATTCCAAGTTCCAAACTGAAACGGCAAGGAGGTCATTTGGACAGGATCAGCATCGGAATCATTGGAGGCAGCGGCCTTTACCAGATGGAAGGATTGAGTGGAATCGAAGAGGTCACCGTCGACACTCCCTTCGGATCTCCATCCGATCGGTTCATTGTCGGTGGCCTCGAAGGGAAGCGAGTCGCGTTTCTTGCGCGGCATGGCCGTGGGCATCGCCTTCTTCCTTCAGAAATCAATTTTCGTGCCAATATTTACGGCATGAAGAAACTCGGGGTAGAACAGATTATCTCAGCCAGTGCGGTCGGTTCGTTGAAAGAAGAACACAGGCCCCTCGACATTTTGATCCCCGATCAATTCTATGACCGGACACGCGGCCGTGCCTCCACATTCTTTGGAGACGGCCTGGTCGTGCATATCAGTTTTGCACATCCTGTCTGCACCAGACTTGCTAAGATATTGGGCAAATGCGGAGAAGGGCTGAAGGTCCGAGTTAAGATGGGGGGGACTTATCTATGTATGGAAGGGCCAGCTTTCTCCACTCTTGCAGAATCAAATGTGTACCGCAGTTGGGGGATGGACATCATCGGGATGACAAACCTCCAAGAAGCTAAACTGGCTCGCGAAGCAGAGATTTGCTATGCCACGTTAGCCCTTGTGACCGATTATGACTGCTGGCATCCTGATCACGATGCCGTAACGGTCGACCAGATCGTCTCGGTATTGATTCAAAACAGCAAGAACGCGCAAGATTTGATTCGCGCCACACTTTTAAGGTTGGATGGAAGCCGTGAATGCAAGTGTGGTTCGGCCCTGAAATCAGCCATCCTCACCGATCCTGCCACTATTCCGCCAGGTACAAAGGATAAGCTGAGATTGTTGATTGAAAGATACATTGGAAAGAAGTGAGAAAGAAGCTTGATCGTGTGCCGGTGTGATGCGCCTTTCATGTTCACCGCTGGGGTTGAAAATAGCAGGGGTAGCCACGATGAATTCGTAATTTGAATTCATCGTGGGCTTCTCATATCCGGTCAAAAGCCCACGACAAACCAAAAGCATTTTGTCGTGGCTACCAAGAAGATCTGGAATTTCATGAGGGGGGCTTCAAAGACTCTCGGTGTTCTCGAACTTTCCTTTCTAAGGAGAGACGTGCGCTATGGTCATATTGGTTGTCGGGTCAGTCGCATTCGACTCAGTCACAACGCCATTCGGAAAGGAAGATGGGATTCTGGGAGGGTCTGCTTCATACTTCTCGATTTCAGCCAGTTTCTTTTCCCCTGTCAATCTGGTTGCTGTTGTCGGAGAAGACTTTCCGGAATCTCACCTGGACCTTTTCCGGAAATTTGGTGTCGACCTTCGCGGTCTCCAGCAGCTTCCGGGCAAGACCTTCCGCTGGGTGGGAGAATACGGTCACTCCCTCAACGAGGCCAGAACCATTGACACCCAGCTAAATGTTTTTGAGAGATTCGAGCCGCAAATCCCGGAGGCATACAGGGACTCCCAATTCGTGTTTCTGGGAAACATTGACCCGGTTCTGCAACGACAAGTGCTGTCACAGGTCAGTCGACCCCGGCTTGTCGCTTGTGACACTATGAATTACTGGATCCGATCCAAGCCGGATGAATTGCGCAAGACCCTGGGACTCATAGACATCCTTATCATTAATGATGCCGAGACCCGAATGTTGGCCGGTGAGTCAAACCTCAACAAAGCTGCCAGAGTCATCCGCGCATGGGGGCCCAAAACGCTTGTTGTAAAAAAGGGCGAATTCGGAGTCGCCATGTACTCAGAAAGTTCTACTTTTGGCGCCCCAGCTTTTCCTCTTGAAGAAGTCTATGATCCTACCGGTGCCGGTGACAGCTTTGCGGGCGGCTTTGTCGGTTACCTGGCTAAGAAAGACCGGTTTGATGACATGATCATACGCAAGGCCATTATATACGGCTCAGTGATGGCCTCGTTTAGCGTTGAAGCATTCAGCCTCACTCGTCTCATCAAGCTGACGCCCGCCGAGATTCAAGGGCGCTACCGGGAATATAAAAAACTGACTCATTTTGAGGAAGACGAGGGGTGGTAATGGCCTTGAGGACCCTACGATTTGCCAAGCTGGAGGGTTCCGGCAATGACTTTCTGGTCGTTGAGGACCCATCGGGGGTAGAGCAACTCGATACGGAATTCGTTCAGAGGATTTGTGACCGGCATCTGGGAATTGGGGCTGATGGCCTCGTCGCCTATACTGGACTCCCAGATGGCGAAGCGCATTTGGCCATGCGCTTGTTTAATGCGGATGGCAGTGAAGCGGAAATTTCCGGGAATGGACTGCGTTGTCTGGCTGCCCGCATCTTCCATCGAGGGTTGCATGCCGCTACGGAACTACGGGTACAGACTCGAGCGGGGATTAAACGGGTTCAGAAGATTAGTGCCAGCGGAACCGGGTTCACCTTCGAGGTTGAGATGGGACTACCCATCCTGGATCCTGCGAAGATCCCATTTCGTCTCGCCCCGCCAGCCGAGTCGCTTATTGGCTGCAGGCTCCAAGTAGGGGAAGAGATCTATTCTGTTACCGTGACCTCAATGGGAAACCCGCACTGTTCGATCTTCTTGGACAGCTTCGAAGGATTAGACTGGAAGGGAGTTGGGCGCCGAATTGAAGTCCATCCGGCATTTCCTGAAAAAACAAATGTCGAATTCATCAGGATCGTAAATACTGGTACTATTGAAGTGCTGTTCTGGGAGCGTGGAGTCGGGACCACCCTGTCTTCAGGGACCGGAGCTTGCGCTGCGACGGTGGCCTCGGTGCTCAACGGTTTTGTGTCCCGAAAGGTGCGCGTTATGACTCGCGGCGGAGAATTGGAAATCGAGTGGGGATCGGACGGCATCCTGAAATTGGTAGGGCCCGTGAAGATGATTTGCGAGGGGGAGTATCTATTTGACGATGGCTGTTGAGACCAAAACAATCGATGTATCCACCCAGGGGTTCTGCGACATTATTGACATTACCTCAAAGGTAGAATCAGTTCTGACCACGAGCCATATGTCGGAGGGGACTGTCACTGTGTTTGTCCCAGGTTCCACCGCGGGGTTAACCACCATCGAGTACGAATCGGGTTGTATCCGCGATCTGAAGCAGGCATTTGAGCGGATTGCCCCCATGGATGCCCACTATGAGCACAATGCTCATTGGGGAGATGGAAACGGGTTTGCACACGTCCGGGCTGCCTTGCTCGGGGCCTCTCTGCATATCCCTTTTTCCGGAAAGAAACTGCTCACTGGAACCTGGCAACAGATTATCCTGGTGGATTTCGACAACCGCCCCCGCAAGCGTGAGGTGATTCTGCAGTTTGTGGGGGAATAAGCCACCAAGGACGGGGTCACTGAACAACTGTTGCGGAAGTAGTCAGCCCATGAGGAAGGGCACGGGTACAGGCGTTCGAGGGCACGATTGCTTGTCCAATAAGTCCCTATCTTCCTTTAGGGGTGCTGGATGCCGCCAGTTGTTTTAGCAAGTCCACTAACTGTTCAGCCCAGCCGGCTCCCCCCTGAATAGTAGCCACGAGCTCGTCCATGGATTGCTTCACAGTCTCGTAACCTATCGATTCTTTGTATTTCCGAACTTGCTCTGATTCTTCAGTCGAGTGCCGGACACTCTTCTCGAGTTGGTCAATCAGGCCGGTCAATTGGTTCAAGTGCTGATGCAAGTGCTCGGCTCCCTGCCCAATATGCCGCATTGAGGATTCGACTTCCGCCACAATCGTGGTTGCAAATTGAATGAGAGCTCCCAGTTTGTCTAATTCCTGGGATTGCGTTTCAACAATCCTCATTCTCTCCTGCTGATGGGCGGTCTGCTTGAGGAGCGTGTTGACCCGCGAATTGAGCAATGCATTCTCCTCTTCCAAGCGAGTCAAGTCGGCTTCCAGGAGGAGTTTCTGATTCTCCAACTCCCTGAGCGCATCCGCGTACGAACCAGTAGCCGAACGGACCCGCTCAATCAAATCTGTAAAGACAGGATCTTTCAGCGGCACTGACTCCAGGCTTTCAGCCGGGAGCGATCCAATTGCTTCGGATACCTTGGACAGCGACACTGAAAGAGACCTTGCTACGAGGTGGGCAACCAGTAAGGCCGCGGCCAAGAACAAACCAAATAACAGTTCCAGTTGTGTACGAAACTGGTCAATGGCCAGTTCCAGTCTTCGTGCGGAAATCCCCACCATGACTGTACCGATCCGGAGTTGTTCAAAGTAGATGGGGCGACAGACGTGAGTGACCGGTTCCCTGTTTGGGCCCAAGAATTCGAACTCGGAGGTCCACCCTGAATCCGTCTGTATTGCTCGTGGAAAGCGAGGTTGCAAATCCGCCAGTATCGGCTTGTCTATTCCACTGTCCGCAAGCACCTTGCCATCTTTGTCCAGAAAGACAATGTAGAGAATATCCTTGTCGCGGATCAGTCCCTTGGCTAGCTGGTTCAGTGCAGATTGGTCATTGATTGCCAGTGCACCGATTGCCGATTTGTCGAGAACTTCAGCGGCAAGTTGTCCTCGCCGGGTCAATTCATCGCCCAGGTGGTCTCCCATATGGCTGGGCAGCCAAATGATGAGTACTAGGAACGGGATTGCAAGAATCAAAAAGGTTAAAGTCAGCAGCCGGGTTCGCAAAGGTCGTCGCCTCCTCCGCCCTTTCTTATCGGAAGAATTCAGGCGGCCTGCACTGTTTGCTGCCGATTGAAGTTGGATTAAAAAGGCTCCACAGGCACTTAAGTTGTCCAGACTCTCCGTATAAACGCGAGACCTTCCGCGCCGGCACGGAGAATCTGTGTCTTGCGAAGTGATGATCCGGAGTCTAGTTCAAGACGTGGCTTTTGAAACCGTGGTCAGCTGATCAAGCTGTCGCCACGTGGGCCTTGCCGACCTCGCTGGCTTCAGGGACATCAATGAGCCGTCCTGTGCGGACATCATAGATATAGCCGTGAATGGGGATCTCTCGAGGAACCAGAGGATGGTTGCGGATCCGGCGGACGTCTGCAACGACACTCTGGTTCTGATCGCGGAATGTCAGCCAGTCGATGAATTCACCCTCCGTCGAGCCTGGCCCCGCACCAGTGTCTTTCCAGGAGCTCCCATCGAACGAAGCGGTCTTCAGGCTCTTAGCCAGCAGACCCCGCATGATCTCATCGGTGAAGGTTAGCATCCCGCATTCAGTATGGTGAATGACCAACCATTCCCGTGTACCCAGGAGTTTATAGGAAATCACCAGGGAGCGGATCGCATCGTCGCTAGCTCTCCCTCCCGCGTTTCGGATGATGTGGGCGTCGCCCTCTGAGAGGCCAGCAAACTTGGTCGGATCCAGCCGTGCATCCATACAAGTCAGTATGGCCAAATGTCGGGCCGGCGGCATTGCCAGCTTACTTTTTTCTCCAAAGGTTTTTGCGTAATTTCCGTTGGCTGCCAGGACTTCATCTATGGTTTTGCTCATCGGTTTCCTCTTCGTCAGAATATGGTGGTTCTCTATTGATAACACATATTTGACGCAAAGCAAGATGGGAGGAGGAAGAATGAAATAATTTCAGAGATGCAGGCAGCCAATGACACCGATCGATTAGTGGGGTGTGGTGGAATTGCTTTCCCTGGATCCGAGATTCCCCAGCAACGTGACTTCAGGATTGTCGAATTGAACACAGTACACCATAGATGGTTTGCATTCTTCGACGATTTCTCCATGTAGGTCTGTTCTTCGGAAGACAACTTGCGCTACAGAGTTGGCACCAATTTGGTCGAAATAACGGGGGACAGACCGGAAGTAAATAGTGGCGTTGGACTCAGGTTGTGGGAGTTGCCGCAGGCCCGCCACAAAGTTTTTGTTTTCCTCAGTCAGACTTCTTACCCAGATCATCATTGGTTGAGTCCATTGTTTTTGGAAGTTGTAGTGGGTGTATCCAAGGGCAAGAAATAAAATTGCAGCCACTGTCTCAACTATCCAGGGAACACTCTTAAATCGGAGTCGTTCAGCCGCCTGTTTGATAGTCACGGCAATCAAGCCTCCGATACCGAACGATGGGATGTACCAATAGTAAGGAAGCCGTCGGTTCACCAGCACGATGACAGGGATAAAGGACACAAATACATAGAGGAAAAAGAACAAGCCTGCTCTCGACCGTGTCAAGAAAAGGGAACCAATCACCAGGCCCCAGATCAACAGCCAATCACCGGGATTAAACTGCACTCGAAAGAGTGAGTTAAAGTACCAGGCAAAACTGCCCGGCATATCCAGTAAGGAGTGGTCAACGTAGTAGGGGTGGGTTGGCGATGCTAGAGAATAGGGGACCAGTCCGCCCATCACGGGGACTTTGAGCAACAGATAGCCGAAAGCCATGGCAAAAGGAACGGTCAGCCTCTTGACGATTTGCCGCAGTTGCGGGGTGATGATCTCCCAGTTCCCATCTGAAAACCGGGGCCACCCGGCAAATACAGGGTCTTTCCGAACTATCAGGTCGTAGGCTAGCCAGAGTATCGGCAGTGTAACGGCCATCTCCTTGGTTTTGAGGGCAAAATAAAAAATGACATAACACCAAAGCAGACCTTTCAGCGAAGTGCCAATCCTGACATAGACCCCGAGGCCGATCCACATGAACGTGGCACAAAGCAATTCTCCCAGACAGGCGAAATTGAAAAAGATCTCTCGAAAAGCGATTTGGTAACTGAACAGGAGAGCTGCGACTGCAGCGCCAAATCTTGAACCAGTGAGTTGTTTCAGAACCAGGTAGACCAAGGCCACATTAAAGGCAAGCAACAGCCACTTGAACCAGTGATACGGCCATGGGTTGAGCCCGAAGAGATTCCAATTCACCCAGTAGGCCAGCATGTAAACGGGCCGGAAATAATCGGAGAAAGGATTCAGGATGTGCCCCAACATCGACCAGAAGGTCTGTTGTTGAACCAGAAACATGCAGTTGAAGTCGTC
>DATKMG010000680.1:0-5772 GCA_035541995.1 Terriglobia bacterium | reverse complement strand
AGATCGCGAGTGGAGGACAATGTGTTAGAGGATTTACTATTTGGCGAGTTGCCGGAGGGAATTCCGAAGCAATTCTTCGAAGGAATGAGCCTCACCCGTTTGGGTCAGCGCCTTTTGGAGGGCCCTTTCAGCTTGTGGTTTCGGATACCCCAGGTTGACTAGGGCCGAAATGACGTCCTCTTCCTGAGCCGACCTCGTGGCAGGAGGGCCTTGCGAATCAGCACCTACGCCGATCCGAGCGACTTTGTCCCGAAGGTCTACGACCAGCCGTTCTGCGGTCTTCTTGCCCACTCCGGGGATGGTCGTGAGCCGAGCCAGGTTGCTTTGGCGAATGGCCGGAACCAGTTCACTAACACTCATCCCGGAAAGAATGCTAATACCAAGCTTGGGCCCAATTCCAGATACCGAAGTCAGTTGCTCGAACAATTGCCTTTCCTCAGGGGTCTTGAAGCCAAACAGCAGTATGGCATCTTCCCGCACATAGGTGTGCACAAGGAGCTGGATCGGAGACCCGATCTCCCCGATTTCGTAGAAAGTGGAAAGCGGAATAGTTACGTCGTACCCGACTCCATTAACATCGATGACCAGGCGATTGGGTTCTTTGCTGAAAAGCTTGCCAGAGAGATGGGCGATCATAAAGTTAATTCCACATGATCGATGACCCCCACGACTGCCATGTCTATCGGCGAGAGAGGCCTGCCCACGGAAGTCATGGCTGCCCATCCGTCAGTGCTGATCAAAACCTGGTCCCCGATGCCCGCATCTACAGCGTCCACAGCCAGCAGGGGATTACCACGTTCCTTTCCGTCCAGTTCCAGGATCTGCACATATAGGATTTTCAGGCCTTCGTGGCTAGAATGCTTCCGGGTCGCCACCACATTGCCAATTACTTTGCCGATTAGCATGCTTCAACTCTGATGAATATCGTCCACGATCCCGACGATGGAGGCTTCTGTAGGCACTTCCTGTTGTGGAAGCCAAGGCAGGGATGCCTCTTTGCCACGACACCAGTAAATGATTTCTCCGGCTCCGGCTCCTACCGCATCGACTGCCACGAGTGGTTTCCCGCGGTCGCTCCCATCCTTGCCAATGGGTTGCACGAGCAAGAGGGTCTTCCCTTTCAGGCATTCGTTCTTAATAGTGCAGACTACCTTGCCTATGACTCGTCCGAGTTGCATGAGTCCACCGCCACAGTATCCACAATGCCGACAATGGCCGTATCGACCGGACAGTCTTTGCACCCTCCGGCCATCCGGGCAGAGCTGCCGGATACCAGCAGGACTCTTTCGCTTCTTCCCGCACCCACGGTATCGACAGCAATCAGGTAGCCGGCTTCGTCCTTCCCGGATGGATCGATGGGTTTGACCACCAGGAGTTTCCTGCCCTCCAAACGAACGTCCTTTCGTGTGGCAACAACGTTGCCGACCACCCTTGCCAACAACATATTCGCCCCCCAGATCTCCGCGCCCTTGAGTCTTTACCCCAGGGCGCCTACTCCGCGCCCCATCCAAAGCAATGGCTCTCCACGGTTCTATGAACGGCAAACTCAAAGTTGGGACCGCCGTCCCCAACGACTGGAAGCTGACCGCGGCTATACAACCTTGTTAGTCTTCCCGATGGGAAGAACCTCTTCCAGGTTGGTGTGCGGCCTGGGGATAACATGAACACTGACCAATTCTCCAAGCCTGCGGGCTGCCGCTGCACCCGCATCCGTGGCGGCTTTGACGGCAGCAACATCCCCTCGGACAATAGCTGTGACATAGCCGGAGCCAATTTTCTCCCAGCTCACCAGTGTCACTTTAGCTGCCTTAACCATAGCGTCGGACGCTTCAATCATTGCGACCAGCCCCCGTGTTTCAATCATACCCAGCGCTTCTCCCATTGTGTTCTTCCTTTCGGACAGAATTTATGCAATCGTTGTGTATTATTGGAAATCGACAGATCTGATCAAGTCACGCATAGCATACAGCACAGGATTTGAACTTTCAAATGGTGTCTCGACGGGAACTTATCGGAGCGATTTCCGACACGCACGGCTACTTCGATCCCTCAATCCCGGTTTGCTTCAAGGGGGTCTCTCACATTCTGCACGCTGGGGATATTGGCTCTCGGGAAACTTACGATCAACTTCTAAGAATCGCTCCGGTGACGGCAGTCAGCGGGAATGTGGACATCGGACAGTGGTTCTCCAGCCTCAAGTCGCAGCAACTCGTTGAACTGTTCGAGGTTCGAATTTGGCTGGTGCACATTTTGGGAAATCCTCACCGCTTGTCAGTGACGATGGAGAAGGAAATTATCAGGATCCGGCCCCACGTGGTCGTGTTCGGACACAGCCATCAGCCATTTATTGAACGGCTCAGTTCGGTCCTCTTCTTCAACCCGGGCAGTGCGGGTCCCAAACGCTTTCACCTTCCGCGTTGTCTAGGATTCCTGGAAATTGAAAACGGTCGGCTTCAAGCCAGGATTGTCGACCTGTGACGGCGGTTCAACCGAGGGCCGATAGTTCATCACCCTCCGTAACCGGGAACGCTTCGCCGGTGGCGTTTTTGGTCGTCCCTTCGGGTTGGTCCCTCCTCTTCCCACTCCGACTATACTTTCTCCGGTACTACAAACGATTCCCGATAATTCCGCGTGAGCATCGCATTGGCTTCCGAGTCATTTTTGAACTGCTCGGTCGCCGGATCAAATTCTAAGCGTCGCCCCAATCGGAATGAGATGTTGCCCAGATGTGCCAGTGCTGAAGCAAGATGCCCCGTCTCTACCGGGCCATTGAGCTGTGCCTTATCTCGGCTGCGCACAGCCTGGACAAAATTGGCGAAATGGTCACCGTCTTTTTCGCCCTTGGGCCCAGGCTCTTTTTTTTCTCCGAGATAGGTCTCATATTTCCTATAACCTTTGATCACCATGTATCCTTCCGTGCCGTAGAAAACATTCCCCACCATGGTGCCATCTTCAGCATTGGTGCACCAGGGCCGGACCTCAAACTCAATGATCTTCTTTTCCTTTGAGTACAAGTAGGTCGAGGAAAGAACTTCCGGGGTCTCTTTGGAGTCATTCCAAAGGAATTTGCCCCCCATGGCAGTGATCATGTCCGGCAGGCCGACACCTAATCCCCACAAGCACATGTCAGTCTGGTGAACGCCCTGATTGCCCACGTCTCCATTTCCGAAATCCCAGTGCCAATGCCAGTTGTAATGAACATGATTCCGGCTGAAAGGGCGATAGGGGGCGGGACCGAGCCAGAGATCATAGTTGAGGTAATCCGGGACTGCCTCGTTGGGTTTACTTCCAATATCCCCCCGCCAGCGGAAGACCAGCCCGCGTGCCATATAAACCTTGCCGATGACACCCGTGCGCAACAGGCGGACTGCTTCCTGAATCGCAGGCGAACTGCGCAGCTGAACCCCATGCTGGACTATGCGATTATATTTTTCAGCCGCCTCCACCATTTTACGTCCTTCGAAAATATTGTGGGAACCCGGCTTCTCCACATAAACGTCTTTCCCCGCCTGGCACGCCCAGATGGCCGCCAGGGAATGCCAATGGTTGGGCGTGGCAATGCTGACGGCATCGATTTCTTTGTCCTCATAAACCTTGCGAAGATCCTGAACAGGCTTGACCTTCTTGTTGTAACGGCCCTCAAACTGTTTCGCTCGCTCCGCCAGGACGTTGGCATCAGGATCGCAGAGAGTTGAGATTTCTACGTTGTCGAGTTTCATAAACCCGTCGATGTGGTCCTGACCTCTTCCGTTGACGCCAAGGACGGCAAGTCGAAGGCGATCATTGGCGCCGTTTACGGAATTCGTGAGAAAGACCGGACCGCACAGAGCTGCTGTCGAAAAGGCGGCGGTTTGGACAAAGGTACGTCGGGAGATTGATTTGCCCGGCTGTTGCATGATTCACCTCATAATGAATGATAGGGAGATCAGGAAATCTCGCGGTTGGGACACCGGTGCCTCACATCGCCGGCATCCTCTCGCAAGACTGGCATACACAGATTCGGAATTTCCAACAGGAACAGTGCGGACGGCCGAAGTCTGCCAACTCATCAGCCAATAAGTTAGCTTGGAAACCAGCAGCGGTCAAGCGATCAGATAACTCACACTTTGAATCACCCGGCGCGCGAACGGCACTTGACTGCCATACCCTTGAACCGACATACTTGTCAAAAACCATGAGATGCCGTTTCCCCGGGATGTTTTCACGTGACACAAAACGGCGCGCTGTTCCTGGGGTCTTGAGAATGGGCACGAAGACAAGGCGATTTTCTGATGACGGCTCCGATTCGACACATTTCCGATACCGCCCTCTGGGTAGCCATGTACCGCGCCTTCGAATCCGAGCGACCGGATGCACTTTTCCGTGATCCATACGCACGTCGACTTGCGGGCGAACGAGGTGAAGCGATTGTTCGTTCGCTGCCGCGTGGCCACTCCCTGGCTTGGCCAATGATCGTCCGTACGGCCGTGATGGACGAGATCATCATCCGTTGCATTGGCGAGGGTGTGCGGACTGTGATCAATCTGGCCGCCGGCCTGGACACACGGGCGTATCGCCTCTCCCTGCCACCGTCATTGCGCTGGTTTGATGTTGACTTGCCGGACATGATTGCCTATCGCAGGGAACACCTGGAAGATGCGAGAACAGTATGTATTCATGAGGACCTGGAAGCTGACCTTGCCGTTCCCGAGGCTCGGGCGGCCGTTCTGGCGCGTGCTGAAGGTGGGGAGAGGCCCGCGATGGTGATTACAGAAGGCCTGCTCATTTACCTGACCGCCGAGCAGGTCAGTGCGATTGCCAGGCAGATTTACCAGCAACGGGAAGCGCGCTGGTGGCTAATCGACTTGGCAACGCCCTTGCTCCTCCAAATCTTGAGCCGGACCTGGCAACCTCACCTTGCTGCTGCCAGCTCGCCCATGCAGTTTGCCCCCGCTGAAGGCACGGCCTTCTTCGCCCCACTCGGTTGGCGCGAGGCTGAGTTTCGATCGACCTGGGACGAATCACTAAGGCTCGGGCGTTCGGTACGCCTGGCACGCCTGTGGCACTGGCTGGCCTGGTTGCGGCCGAAAGTCGTTCGCGAAGCGTACCGCCGGATGTCGGGCATTGTGCTCCTGGAGCGCAGCTAGCTTCTGTCGCGAAACTTGGGATGAAGGCTCCCCGCCTTCGGTTATTCTGATCAGCGTTATTGACATCACCAATTCGCTGCGGAGAAGATAGCATTTTGACATGTGAGGTTCGGCTACCACGAACTGAAGAGGGATGAGCCATGAACGCAAGAGCGGAACGCGAGAGACCGTCCAACTCCTTGAAGAGCTCTACCGCAGGACTGCGCAACATCCGCTCTCGGAAATTGACCTGAAAGGATGGGAATCCTGGACCCGAAAAACCGCTAAAGCTCGCTCGTCGATCGAACTCCTTTCCTGAAAATCCATGATATGATGCTGATTGGCGGTCGAAAATCGTCAGACCAAACACGCGCAGTTGACATATCCCCTTATCAGCCGGGGTGGAGAACCCGTGGAAGGAGTTCCCATTTTGGGAAAAGGGCCTTTATTCCATCGGCATCGGCACTCCGAAAGCCCTTATCAGTAGTAGGCTCGCAGCACGTATTGCTGCAGCATTCTCTGGGTATTGAAGAATGATCCGTTGATTGCAATCGCGTGCCGCATGATATCGATGAAGTAGATTCGATTACCGTAAAACATCGGGAGGATAGCCTGCTCCAGCTTCCGATAGAGCGAGAGGGCATCGTGAGCGCGGTTGTCGGCGGCC
>DATKMG010000679.1:0-4727 GCA_035541995.1 Terriglobia bacterium | reverse complement strand
TATCCGAAGTACCCGGTGGATGGAACTCGCAAGTATTTCATCATGGATCATAACCGTTGCATCCTCTGTAGACGCTGTATCCGCGCCTGCAATGACATTGTTGGAAACCATACGCTGGGTCTGAAACTCCGTGGTTCCAACACCCTGGTTTGTGCCGACATGGATGTCCCCTTCGGGGAATCGACCTGCATTTCCTGTGGGACCTGCCTGCAAGTCTGTCCAACGGGGGCCCTGGTCGACAGAAAGAGTGCTTACATGGGCCGGGATTTTCAGGTCGAGCGTGTCAAGAGTGCTTGTACCTTTTGCAGTGTCGGCTGCACCACTCAGATTGTCACTCGCGGCGGCCATGTCTTACGCGTGGAAGGAGACTGGGACGGCCACAATCTGGGAGTCCTTTGTGCACGTGGGCGGTTTGACCCTCTCCACGACAACCGGCAGCGGATTACCACCCCGATGGTGCGTCGCAATGGAAAACTGATGGCTACAAGTTGGGACGAGGCCCTCTCCACCGTAGCTCAGCGCGTCAAAGACGCCGGTGGACCTTATACCAAGGCCTATACCACTGGGAAGATTCTGGGTGAGACGATGGACGAGTTCGTGAACCTGTTTCGCCGGCAGATCGGGGCTGCAGTGGGAATTCTTGAACCTCTTGAGGTTGCGAATCAGCTTCCCAGCGATGGGCTGCTCAGTAATCTGGATAGCGCCGATTGTATCCTAGTCGTCGGTGCGGACCCTCTTGAAGATTACCAGGTAGTGGGAGCGCGGATTAAACGAGCTCGATTCAATGGCGTCCAGGTGCTCTTGGTTACAAACAAGGAGAACCGGCTAGCCAGTTACGCTCAGAATCGGTTTGTTTCTTCACAAATCAAGGAGGCAGTGTCACTTTGTCAAAGTGCCAAATCCCCGGTTGTGGTTTACGGCATGGATACAAGTGAACTGGAGGCACAGGCGCTGGGTCTCTTAAGGGGAAAGGCCTGCTTCCTTCCGCTCTTCCCGGCCTCCAATGGAAATCGCGCCAGGGCTTTAGGCCTGGGGAACGGCCTTCTCCCGGTAAAGAATAGGGTCGTTTACCTGCTGGTGGAAGATAAAGATTTCACAGAGGAGAGAGTGCAGAAGGTCCGGGAAGCCGATTTCCTGGTGGTGCACGCCTGTTATCAAAGCTTGTTAACCACGGCTGCCGATGTGGTACTGCCTGCTCCCCTGTGGTACGAACAGGAAGGAACCTTCAGCAACCTGGAAGGCCACCAGATCAATGTGGCACGGGCCATAGCCCCGGCTGAAGGCTTTGTTCCCGAAAGAGAAGTGCTCAGGCAATTGGGGGCAAGAATGTGAATAAGTGCGACCGGGGTTGTTCATGGTCGGTGGCTCATTGCCAGCATCGATTGAAACCACTTGACACCGGCAATGACCAGCTTCAAGTCAACCCAGGTGACAGACAACCGACGACTCACGAAGGATAAACTGGGAGGAAAGCAATGACAAAACCAAAAGTCGCAACAGACTGGCTGGCCGGATGCGCCGGTTGTGAGATGTCCCTGTTGGACATGGACGAAAGGCTAGTAGAATTGTTACAGAAAATCGAATTGACTTCTTGTCCTATCACCGACCTTAAGCACCCGCCGGAAGAAGGGGTGGAAGTTGGGGTCCTTTCCGGGGCCGTCAATAACACCACCAACCGGGCGGTGGCCCGCCTGATGCGAAAACGCTGCAAATGTCTGGTGGCTCTGGGGGATTGTGCCGTTTTTGGTGGGGTCGTCACGATGCGCAACTTCTTTGAAATGGAAGACGCCCTAAAGCGCGCCTATGTCGAGACGGAAAGCACAGTCAATGGGAAGATCCCCGGCTCTGAGGAACTCGGCAAGCCCATTAAGGCTCGATCGCTCGATCAGGTTGTGAAAGTCGATGTTTCGCTTCCCGGATGTCCTCCTTCGGCAGACTCCATCTACTATGTTTTGAATGAACTCGCTGAAGGGAGAACCCCGGTACTCGCGGGTGAGAATTTGAAATACGACTGAATTCAAGCTCTCAGTTGGCAGTCGTTAGCGGTCGTTTTGACTGAAGGGGCCTTCTGGTTTTCTAAGGTCTCGGGAGAGATGGTTGGACGCTGATGCCTGGGCGCTGAAAGCTCAACAGAGGATACTGCGATGCAAAAGATCACGATAGAACCTGTAACTCGCATTGAGGGCCACGCAAAAGTAACCATCTACATGAATGACGATGGAAAAGTGGACCGGGCTTACTTCCACGTCAACGAATGGCGGGGGTTTGAGAAGTTCTGTGAAGGGCGGCCCTTCTTCGAAATGCCTCAGATTACTCCCCGAATCTGTGGGATTTGCCCGGTTAGCCATCATCTGGCTGCAGCCAAGGCCTGCGACTATGTCAGCGGAGCCCAGCCGCCACGGCCGGCCCGATTGCTTCGTGAACTCATGCATATGGGGCAGATGATTCAATCTCACTCCATGCACTTCTTTGAGTTGGCCGGCCCGGATCTGCTGTTGGGATTTGATGCGGCTCCAGCCATCCGCAACGTGGTTGGTCTGGTTCAGGCCAATCCTGAGCTGGCCTTGAAGGCGGTGCGTTTACGAGCCTTCGGACAGGATATTATCCAAAGCTTGGGTTGCCGGCGGATCCATCCCCTGTTTGCCGTTCCCGGTGGCGTGAATGCCCCGTTGAGTATGGAGAAGCGCGATGCCATTTTGAAAAAAATCGACGAAATGACCGAGATCATCCAGGTTGGCATCAGCATCGCCAAACAGTGGTTTGATTCGAACAAAGAGGTCGTTGATCAATTCGCTGTCTTCTCATCCGGGTATATGGGGCTGGTGGACGAAGACGGAGGTCTGCAGCTTTACGAAGGGAAGATCCGCCTCATCGATAGGGAGGGTCGCCCCCTGGAAGAGTTCGACCCCCAAAACTACCTGACCTACATCGGGGAACGCGTGGAAGATTGGTCATATTTGAAGTTCCCATTTTACCGGAAATTGGGTTGGCCCGATGGCACCTATCGGGTTGGACCACTGGCTCGACTCAACGTCGCCAGGAAAATCAATACCCCGCTGGCTAACGAGGAGTTCAAGAAATTCAAATCCCTGAATGGCGGGCACCCGGTCGAAGGCACACTCTGGTTTCACTACGCGCGTCTAATTGAAGACCTGTACGCGATCGAAAGGGCCCGCGAGATTCTCCTGGATCCTGATGTGCTTTCAACAGACATCATGAATGCAGTGACTGATTTTCAGGGTGAGGGCGTCGGCTGCATTGAGGCGCCTCGAGGACTGCTATTCCACCATTACAAGACTGATAGCAATGGCATGTTGACCAAGGTCAACCTGATTGTGGCTACCGGTCATAACAACTGGGCCATGAGCAAATCCGTGGAAATGGTCGCCAAGCGGCATGTGGATGGCAAGAACTTGACTGAAGGAATGCTAAACCGGGTGGAAGCGGCTATCCGTGCGCATGATCCCTGCTTGTCTTGTTCTACGCATGCCATAGGGGCCATGCCCCTTGTGCTGGAATTGATCGATTCAAGTGGCAGCGTCTTGGACCGGCTGGCTCGTCGTTAGTTTGAAGTCTCCTCAAAAGGACCTTCGGCCACAAGAGGCGAAAAGGTAGGGTGAACAGGTGAAGCAATAATTGGCTTCGACCTTTCAATCTCGACCTTTCGCCTTTTTTATATGAACGATCAAGTCTCCGAAACACCGGTTGACCGCACCCTCGTCATTGGCTACGGAAACCCTTATCGCCATGACGATGGAGTTGCCCTGGTAGTCATCAACTCCCTGCGGCATCAGTTGGGGGTGAACCTCCTTGCGCTTGACGATGATGGTCTAGACACTTTGGGGTATCCTCTTGACACCATCATGCTGCATCAATTGTTGCCTGAGTTGGTACCAGTTGTGGCTAACTACCAGAGATTAGTCTTCGTTGATGCCCATACAAGCGCCAGTTCGGAGGAGATTAGTGTCGTTCCAATCCTGGAGGAATACGGATTTCAGG
The DNA here is from genome assembly GCA_035541995.1 of Terriglobia bacterium. Classification (GTDB taxonomy): domain Bacteria; phylum Acidobacteriota; class Terriglobia; order Versatilivoradales; family Versatilivoraceae; genus DATKMG01. The sequence continues at coordinate 728 of DATKMG010000679.1, read as the reverse complement.
CGGTAACCCATCATCTGAGCCCGCAAATGTTGCTCGCCTTGGCCAAAAGGGCGACCGGCACTTTTCCTTTATCCCATCTGGTCTCCATCCGCGGTGAGAATTTTGATTTTGGGGAGGGGCTCTCACCAGATTGTTCAGCACGGGTGAAGGATGCGGTGGAGCGGATTTTAGAGCTGGCTGCTATCAGAATTTGACCCCATGAGTCAGGGCGACCATTTAGGAAGGTACTTTCGAGAATGACCCGTGCCCCTTTCAAGCGGAAAAGGCGGAACGTGCATTTGCCCGAGTGCTCGATCTCGATCCCAGGCATGAGGCCCTCGCCTTCCACGAGTCAGTGCTGACGATCTTGAGTCAAGGGAAAGACCTGGACAAATTGCGACGGGGGTTTCAGGAGATGAATCGCATGGTACTCCACGTTAGCGGGAGGACACTTCCTGCTTAGGTTGTCAGATGGTTCTGATGTTGAGGTTGGTCGAAACTTCTCTCGTGACTTGCGGGCACGATTTGGGTAACTGGCCGGTGGCATCCGGCGAATGGGTTCTCTTCCCGACGCTGATCGACTCTCCACGCCTCATTAATGGGGGCAGTTGCGTGAGCTGCAATCTTCTCGACTGTTGCACCTCTTAACTTAGGCTCTTGCGGAAAGTGCGCCTGTTGCTGCTTGAACTGCTCCGGACCCCACTTTCACGCCCTGGGCCTGCAATGTGGTCTGTAGGGCGGATAGGAAT
>DATKMG010000678.1:0-5762 GCA_035541995.1 Terriglobia bacterium | reverse complement strand
GCCGCTGACGGCGCCCTGGGCTACTGTCTGCCGCCCCCAGCGGGGCTCAATAAGGAAGAAGCGGCCTCCTGCCGCTTCACAAATGTCCAATCTCCAGTCACCGCGAAGCGGTGTTGGAAATTAGCCTGGGGTTCGAGGCCCATTATGCCGCGCACCTCAGGACTTGATCCGTTTTCATGTTTTCCGCACCCGGAACGGGTGCACGAGCTCATCTCCAAAGATATTTCTTGTCGTATTCAATTGCTCTTAATGCGAGGGTTGACACAACCGCCCTACAGCTTCCAGCTCTCCCCCTCGCATTTGGCACCTCAAACCTCTGCCTTTCACCTGTTGGTCGGGGCGAGTCGTTTGAGCTCTTCGAACCAGTTTTGGACGAGGACCAACTCGGTCACAGGCGTGGGCTTCGGTTCGCCAAGCTTCACCATCAGAAACCGCTGACCGTCGAGGGACAGGTCCCATGTGCGGATCGGATTACCACCGCCCATTCCTGACGCTTTGAAAAGAAGGCGCGGCTTACTGGCAGAAAAGCCGCCATCCGTCCAGACATCGGCAACCCACACCTGGCCCCAGTCCCTCGATCTGTAAAACAGTTGTTTCCCATTCCGCGCCCAGAGCGGCTGTACACCTCCTTCCTGGGAGATCAGCCACTTGCCTCCCGGGCCAGGGAAAGGCCGCACATAAACCTCTTCACGTCCAGAATCATCGGAAACGTATGCCATCCAGCGTCCGTCGGGCGAAAACTCCGGGTAGGCCTCCCAGGATCCGGAATTGAGAAAAGGCGTTATGCGACGGCTCCGCAAGTCCAGCAGGAGTAGGTTCCCACAGCATGGGTGTTCTTCGACAAAGGCGAGAGTGGTTCCGTCAGGCGACCATGGTCCGATGTCTTGGGTGTAATCGCTTGTGGTGAGGCGCTCCATCGCAGAACTTCCATCGGCAGGTATCCAGTAGAGATTGAGCTGACCCGATTTCAACCATCCGAAGCCCACCCGTTTGCCATCTGGGGTCCAACTCACAAACATGGACTTTCCTTCATTAGTCAGCCGACTGGTTGTACCCCGATGGAGGTCATAGACCCACACCCCGCTTTCTCTTCCACCGGAAGCGTAGGCGATCCGCTGCCCATCGGGCGAAAGGCGTGGAGAGCCAAACGGAGCTTTGAATGACGTGATCGGTTCGGCTCTTCCTTTCTGATCCACCCAGACGAGTGAATTCTGCATGTCCGGTTGGATCCCGCCCTCTGCATAAACCAGCCGGCCGGAATCCGAGATGCTGAACTGGCCGGCAGTAACGTTGCTATGAGTTGATGTCAAATTGAGCACCTGCATGACGTTGGCGATGGTGGGGACAGGTTGCCCCGTGACCTCATGCCTCACGAGGTCGAAGGGCACAACCATCAGGGTCCCTTTCCGCAGGAAGACAAGATGTCCTGTGGGGACGTATCGGGCATCGGCAGCATCTTCCATCAAGACGCGCCATTTCCTCGTCTGCAGATCCAGCCAGGCAACACGAGGTTGCAGGTCAAAGAGTTCCCTCATAATCGTGAACAGCACGCCCTTGCCGTCGGGGAGACAATGGGGAAGGCGGTGGCTGTTTTCTTCCTTCGTTTTGTCCGGCGTGGTCAAAGATTCTGGCTCTCCACCCTTAGCCGAAACCCTGAAGAGGCCGGAATCTGGAAGGTACGAAAATATGATGCTGTTATCAGAGGCCCAACTTGCTCCTAACGGCACTGCTGCATCACACAATGTCACGGGCACTCCACCGTCGATGGAGACCTTCATCAGCTTGCCAGCCCAGAACTCGCCTGCCCAGAACCCGACCCAGCGATCGTCAGGTGAAAGAAATGGGTTGATGCCTCCTTCGGTTCCAGCAATGGGCTTGGCCTCCGATTGATCCGTTCGGCGCAGGTACAGGCGCGATTTGTCCTGTAGGCCGGGATTCTCCTTGATCGTGCTGTAGACGATAAAACCCCCATCTTTAGACATTGCCATGGCCGTTCGGGTGGGGCGCTGCAATCCCCAGCGCATCCCGTCGAGCCACTGTCCTGACTCCAGCTTGATCACCGACCTTACGACTGGAAGAGATGGAGCGGGCTGAGTGGACTTCCGGACCAGAAGTCCGATGAAGACACCGGCGAGAAAAATAATGGAAGCTCCCCCCACCAGCCGGCGTGAAAAAAAGGGTCGGGCAACGGTGACTATCTCAAGGGGTTGGCCAAGTGACTCCCCGATCTCGATCCTTGCATCGGCAATGTCATGTAATCGCTCCCTGGGATCTTTTCGGAGGCACCGGTGCAGTAAGTCCTTCACCCTCCATGGTGTGGCGGCCGGCAACGCCTGCCAGTCTGGCTCATCTTTGAGAATCGCTGCCAGGATATCCGTCACCGTTTCGCCCTGGAAAGCTTGCCTGCCTGTGAGGCATTCAAACAGGACACAACCAAAGGCCCAGACATCGGTGCGTCTGTCCACTGGTTTCCCGGTGGCCTGTTCCGGGCTCATGTATACCGCCGAGCCGATAATCACGCCTGGGCCGTTTATCTCGTCGGTCAGCGTAGGGGAGTGCTGACCCTCATCCAGCCCTTCGGGCCGCCCCCCCCCTGAGGGAGAGGGGCTGGAGGTGAGGGACGCTTTCAGGGCCTTGGCCAGACCGAAGTCCAGTATCTTTACCTTCCCTTCAGGGGTGATCTTGATGTTCGCCGGTTTCAGGTCCCGATGAATGATCCCTTTTTCATGGGCAGCCTCCAACCCGTCGGCAATCTGGCGGCAAATGTCCAGAATGTTATCGATTTGTAGGGGCGCACCCCTGTGTGCGCCCTCTGTGGGGCGGACACGGGGGTCCGCCCCTACGGCAATCCGCTCACTGAGAGTCTTCCCCTCCACCAGTTCCAGAACAAGAAAGCGCTTGCCATCGACTTCCTCCAACCCGTATATGGCTGCGACGTTGGGATGGTTCAAAGACGCCAGCAGCTTGGCTTCACGCTCGAAACGGGCTAATCGTTCAGGATCCTCCAGGAATGCAGCCGGCAAGGTCTTGATGGCCACGGCGCGGTCCAGGCGGGTATCTCGCGCTTTGTAGACTTCCCCCATCCCGCCGGCACCCAGCAGTTCTGCCACCTCGTAAGGCCCCAGCCGCTGACCAGCCGCCAGCGGTCGCTTCCTCACACCCATCCCTCCTCCACCCAACACTGCAGGAGACCCACCTGGCGGTTGATCGCCAACCAGCTGATGCACCTCTCCTGGCTGGCTTTCTGCCGCCTCCCCTCGCTCAGGCTGTTGAAACTCCGGCGCAACTTGGACAGCAGGCACTTCGCTCTGGACCGCTGCGGGCACCTCTTCTTCGGCCTGCGGAAGCGAAGCAGGAGATTGAGTCATTGAGGACCAGAGACGGAGGATCCAGCTGGGGGAGGGTACCGGGACCGGGCGGGGAGTCTCCACCGGCATCTCTTCCACCGGGAAGATGAATCGATAGCCCCGGCGCGGCAGGGTCTCGATATAACGAGACTCATCGGCCGAGTCGCCGAGCGACTCGCGCAATCTCTTGACGGCAGCATTCAGTCCGTAGTCAAAGTCGACGAATGTGTCAATCGGCCAGAGCCGATGCTGGAGTTCCTCACGAGTTACGAGTCGGCCCGGCTTCTCTAGCAGCATCAGAAGAATTTGGATTGGCTGGCCCTGCAGTCGGATCAGGCGGCAGTCTTTAAACAGTTCGCCGGATTCCGGGTCAACTTCGAATTTGCCAAAGCGGATTCGATGGGAAGGAGTTGAGGCTTCCACGGAGGCAACCCTCCAGTCAGGAAAAGAACTCCTGAAGCACCCTCAACCAAGCCGAAACTTCTGGACGGAATTCTACTCTCCATCCACCCAGACCGCAACCGATGATTCATGGTTCGAAAATGCATACCCACATCTCAGGCCAGTCTGCTGCCACTCGAGGTTGCGGTTTTGAGAAAGCTGCAAGCTTTGAGAAACCTCCGCAACCTTCAGTAGAGTTGTAGAGTATGCCCCTGATCCGCGGGCCTCTCTCCCTGCCCCACCTTGCTTAGGCGCCAGTAAGTCATTTAAAATCATAGATTTGACGTTCCATCAAAATATCACTGACTTCCCATCAACAACCCTTAGCCCTTCCATTGAGATAGCTCACTCCCTGGCTGAAACTGGCCCCAGTTATCAGCCTTTGGGAGGTGAGCACGATGAGCAAACCAGTCAGAAATTGGTTTGTGGTGAGCGTCAGCTTGTTCCGCAGTTTGCCGTGTTTTGCTGGCTCAGTGTCGAACCGGACCGCCACGAGCCATCTCTTCAAAACAACATTCTGCCTCACCTGCCTTGTCATCTGGATCAAGCCTGGCATTTCTCAAACCCTTACGAACGAGAACATTGAACCACGCCTTACCCTTAACGTACAGGTGCACAACATGGCCCGTGCCTGGGTAGAAGTCGTGACCGAAGCTGAAAAAGTGGCGGCCGGGATATTTCATGCCGCTGGAATCCGAATTGTCTGGAATGAATGCCGTTGTTCGCCGGTCCTGACTCCAACCAGCGTGATGTTAAGGATCATTCCTCGGTTCTTTGGGTCCAAGCAATCGAATTCCCGCCGGGAGAACCTGGGATATGCCGTGGCCGGAACTGAAGGTGGAGGCCTGGCGACTGTTTTCTATGATCGCGTGGAAGCGATAGCCAAGGGAGAAAACCTCTCTCGGGTCCTGGGGTATGCCATCGCTCACGAAATCGGACATGTCCTCCTGGGCCAAAGCTCCCATTCCCCTGCAGGTTTGATGCGGGCCAATTGGAGTGAAAAAGATTTGAGACCGGTTCATCGTGACCGAATGCAGTTCACGCCCGAACAGGCAGAACGCATGTGCACCATTCTCGGTTCAGAAATGCGGCAAAAGGAGTCTCTTCAATCTTCCAAGCCAAACTGAGTTTGAATGACCACTCAATCACGAATGTGAAGGCGCATCTAAGAGTGGTTATCCTCAAGCATCTACTGCACCACCAACCTTCGCAACTGTTCTTTGTTGATCTCGATGCGGGGATCAAAGTCAGGGCTCACAGCATACCTGAGCAGACAATCGAAGAAGGAAATCACCTCCGGGTAGGCTTCGTCGAAGTTTTCCCGGATCCGCAAGGTGCACATCAATAACTTTCCACGGCCCACCTTTGCCTCAAAAACATAACCGACTCTCGAAAGATTCTTGATTTTGCTCAAAAAGCCTGTCGTCGTTCGGATTCCGCCGATGAGGGGGACCATCTCTCTGGGGTAGTCGTCGAGGGAGTACGAATAGGCTCCTTCCAGAAGGTTGTAGAACTGCAGATCGCAGAACCCTTCTTGAGGGAATCCGCGCAAGGCGGCATGATTTGGGATTAGCGTGCCCAGAGCTCCTCCAGAGGTCGGGAAAAAAGTCGCATCACGCTGACCTTCGAGTTGATCCCTGTCTGCCATGAGAAAGACCCTTCCTCCGGCTTGGAGAGACTGCAGCGCTCGGGTATTGAGCGACGAGGTGACAAGCAAGCCTGTCGGGGATGGTTCGCGATCCACCTGAATGAACTGATAGAGTCTCACTAGCCCTGCCCACTTGACAGTCGAAACGACATCCATTTCGGCAGACTGTAGTAAAGCCCGCCGCGTGAAAGTCCAGAAATTCCAGCGATTCGAATACCTGGCACCTTCATGATTCAATTCAAGCACCAGCTCTACTTTGTGCGCTTCGTCGTCCCTGGGTTCTTCAAGCTCAATCGTCGCGACTCGCGTCACTTTGCCCAACGGAG
>DATKMG010000677.1:0-4766 GCA_035541995.1 Terriglobia bacterium | reverse complement strand
GCCAAGCCGCGGCGCAGCTTTTCCAGCTTGAATTCAGCGTGCAAGGCACGAATCGCCTCGCTCGTCTTCTTCTGGTCAATGACGCAGGTGATTCGAACTTCGGAAGTGCTGATCAATTCAATGTTGACTCCCTGCCTGGCCAGAGACCTGAACATCCGGGCGGCCACTCCTGGAGTGCTAGCGATTCCTGAGCCGACCACGGACACCTCCGCCAAATGGTCGTGAAAAACGATGTCGCGGGCCTTCAGGCTCTTCTTCTGTCTATCCAAGGCCTCGACGGCGCTATGCACGTACTCCTTGGAAACGACCAGGGAGATATCATTCAGGCCATTGTCTGCGATGCTTTGAATGATCAAGCGAATATTAATCCCCTTGTGGCCGAGCGCCGAGAAAATTTGCGCTGCTACGCCAGGCCGGTCGGGAATCCCCCGAATAGCCACTTTTGCGATATTCTTGTTTGCGGTCACTCCAGTGATGACAACTTTCTCCAATTTGCTTGCCTCCATGACAATCGTGCCGGGTTCGTCTGAGTAGCTCGGACGGACGTGAATCGGCACGCCGTATTTCATCGCAATTTCGACTGAACGAGGATGAAGAACCTGGGCTCCAGCCCCGGCCAACTCTACCATTTCTTCATATGATATGTAGTCGAGTCTCTTGGCCTGCGACACCAGGTTGGGATCCGTAGTAAAAACACCATCTACATCGGTATAGATCTCACAACACTTGGCTTTCAGAGCAACAGCTAAAGCAGAAGCGGTGGTGTCGGACCCGCCTCGTCCCAGGGTCGTAATCTCACTGTCTTCACTGACACCCTGAAATCCAGCCACAATGACCACTTTACCATCGCGCAAATGGGAAAGGACTCTCTGAGCATTGACTTCCCGTATCCGGGCCATTGAGTAGTTGCTGTCAGTTATGATGCCACTCTGCATCCCCGTCATAGAGATGGCCTTTCCTCCCTGCTCCTGGATGGCCATTGAGAGCAGAGCTATGGAGATCTGCTCTCCCGTGGACAGAAGCATGTCCATTTCCCGCCGTGAAGGCCTCTTGGTAATAGCTCTTGCTAGATCCACCAGTTGATCCGTAGTGTGTCCCATAGCTGAAACCACGACGGCCATCTGGGCCCCACCAGCCTTGGTCCTGAGGATCCTCTCAGCCACGCTCTTGATCTTTTCGATGGTCCCAACCGAGGTGCCACCATATTTCTGAACGATGATATTCATATGTTATATCTCCTGCAGGATCCGGATCCAGGAAATCTTGACGTCTCTGCTCTCAGATAAGGCCGGGCTTGCCATCTCACCCAGCTCAGCATGAGAGATTCTTTCGGTCAGGATGTTTAGTCCAAAAAGTTGGCTGTCGTTTCTCTGTTCCTGGATTAATTCTCCCACACTGGCAAATCGTTCCCGAATCGTGCGTTTCAACGAGGAGTCGGGTGGCATTACACAATTGACATAAAAATTAAATCGTCGGGGGTTTTCTGCAGAAGGAGAGAACCTCACTCCGGTCACCTCAGCCAGTTCATTTCTTCTCTCGGACTCACTGACTTGACGCGAACCCCGTCGCCATCCGGTAATCAGATGATGGCCCGAGCTTTCAGCGACGATGATTTTGCGAATATCACTGTAGATCACAGAGGCCGTGGGGAGTTGTCCAGCTCCCTTGCCGATCAGGAGGTGTTGTCCAATGTTGGGGCACCCGAACATAAGAACGTTGTACTCATTCCGCACATTGGCAAAGACGCTGTGCCGCGGGAGCAGAACCGGCTCAACGGAAGCGAAGCCTTTCCCCTCGTCCTCCTCATAGATCGCCAGGGGCTTGATGATCATCTGATGCTCAGCTGCGAATTGGAATTGGCCAGCTGTCAAAAACTCGATGCCACGGAGGTTGATTCCCGAGGGAGGACAGTATTGCTGCTTCAGCAAACTGATGAGGATTGAAAGCTTTTGAGCTGCATCCTTGCCGCTGACGTCAAAGCTGGGATCAGGTTCTGAAAAGCCCAATTGCTGGGCTTTCAATAGAGCCTCCTCATAATCCTCTCCTGCCTCAGCCATGCGTGTCAGAATGAAGTTGCTGGTCCCATTCAGAATCGCGTAGAGACCCTGAACTCTATCCGGGATTATCTGTTGATTGAGGATCTCGATAATGGGGATTGATCCGGCCACGCTTGCTTCGAAGAGGAGGTATTTCCCCTTCCGATTGGCCAGCTCCTGCAACTGATCCCCACACTCTGAAATTACGTACTTGTTGGCGGTGATTACGTGTTTACCGGCAACCAGGGCTTTTTCAATATACGTCCGCGCTGGCTCTAACCCGCCCAGAACCTCAACCACTATGTCGATACTTGAGTCATTGACAATCGTGTCCAGGTCATTGGTTATTTGCGATTCAGAGAGTTGAAAACTTCTGACTCTGGGGAGATCACGGTCTCCCACCTGCCTGATTTGAATAGGGAGCGGACGCGGAGCAAGACCCTCAGTGATGAGCCGGATAAGTCCCCCTCCGATAGTTCCAGCCCCAAGGATGCCTAGCCCGTACTTCTTATGACAATTGGTGGTGTGCTTCACTGACTTCTCGTCTTTGTCTATTGAAAGCGCCCCATGGCCTTCTCAAGCTCGCTACCGCGGATGAAAATGTACCCAATTCCCCCTCTGAAGGGGAGCTGTGAAATAATTGAATCGTAACGACCCCGGCCCATTGCAGCTCTGAATCCATAGCTGAAAACGCGCGAGGAGCGCGCGTTCCACCTGGGTGGAGCGGGCGCTCCTGCGCACGCTTATTGTCGAAAGGAGGCTCTTTCAATTTTTTAACAGCTCCAGGGGGTTAGGGGGATGTCTCTGTTCGGACTGACTGGTTTTCTTGTTTGAGGGACAACCCCCGGCAGCCAAGGCTGCCGACCCTCTTTGCCAAGGGGGATTTTTATGAAAATCCACCATGATTGCACCTAGCTACAAATCCAGACAAGGGCCCAAGCAAAGTCACCTTCCTGCAGCGGGGCCACCCAACCATTGACTGCGAGGCCCTTAGACCTGAATCTGGTACTTCATGATCTTTCGTTGCAGTGTGGGCCGCGAAATTCCAAGCAATTCACAAACTCTTCCCCGGTTCCCATTGGCAAACCGGAGAGCCGTCAGGATGTGTTCTTTCTCGACCTCATCCAGGGTTTTGACGAGGGGGACCTTCAATAGAGATGGAGAATCGGCCGGATCATCCATGGACTGGGCAAGAGTTTCCTCCATGAGGATATCACCGTGTGTCAGCACCGAAGCTCGTCGCAGGACATTTTCCAGCTGGCGAATATTTCCCGGCCAATCGCGGTTGACCAAGGCCTGGAGTGCATCCGCCTGGATTTTGGTGATATGCTTATGCAGTTCTCGATTGAGTTTTTGAACTAGATACTCTACCAGCAGAGGGATATCTTCCCGACGATCGCGCAAAGGGGGGACAAAAACCCGGATCACGTTGAGACGGTAGTACAAGTCTTCCCTGAACTTGCCCTGGGCCACCAATTCCTTAAGGGAGTGGTTGGTGGCCGCAATGATGCGTACATCTGTTTTGATTTTCTCCTTGCCTCCGACTCGCTCAAATTCCCGTTCCTGCATGACCCTGAGTAGCTTCACCTGCATGTTCAAAGACATCTCTCCCATTTCGTCCAGGAAGAGCGTGCCGGAATCGGCGAGTTCAAATTTGCCCGGTTTCCGGTAAGTAGCGCCGGTAAACGCCCCTTTCTCGTGTCCGAACAGTTCGCTCTCCAGCAGGGTTTCTACAATGGCGGAACAGTTGATTGAGATAAAGGGCTTGCTACGATCCGTGTGATCGTGGATTGCCCGCGCAATAAGTTCTTTTCCAGTTCCGCTTTCCCCTTCAATGAGCACTGTGGTTTTACTCTGTGAGACAATCCCGATCGTCTTGAAGATCTCCTTCATAGGCTTGCTTTTGCCTACGATTTCGGTGTCATGAACGCGCCCGCTGAGAGAAACCACTCCCTGCCCCCGGCGCCCCCCCTCGCATTTGCGACGAAGGCAGCGTTGGATCGCCGCTTCCAATTCATCGATGTCGATAGGTTTATGGATATACTCCACCGCGCCGAGCTTCATGGCTCGCACGGTGGTCGACATGTCGTGGAATGCGGTGATCATGATGACGTTAGCATCGGGATTGAATTCCTTTATACGGGCCAGAACGTCCAGGCCATTGGCATCAGAGAGAAAGATATCCAGGATTACAACGTCCCATGAGGTACCTCTGAATTTCTTGAGGCCCTCTTCAGCAGAGAAAGCTACCCCGGGAGCGTAGCCTTCTTCGCTCAGATAGAGCCCCAAGGACTCACATATGGATTTGTCGTCGTCAATGACCAGAACTCTGTCCATAACCTTAAGCCTTGACCGGCAAGTAAACGGAGAATACCGAGTATTCTCCTAACTTGCTTTTGAGCGAGATTCGGCCCTTGTGTTGTTCGACGATTTTTTTCACGATGGTCAAACCCAAGCCGATCCCGTCACTCTTGGTGGTATAAAACGGGTCAAAGATTGTGGCCTGCTGTGCCGGAGAAATCCCCACGCCGTTGTCGCGAATCGCCACCGTCAGGTAAAGCTTACCATCAATGCGTTCCTGCCCCGTCCTGACACTCAGGCGGCCACCTTCCTCCACTGCCTGAACGGCGTTGAGGTAAAGGTTGGTGAACACCTGCATCATGCGCACCAAATCCAGGGGAATGGGTGGAAGCGCCATATCATACTTCTTGGAGATCTTGATCTTCTTCT
>DATKMG010000676.1:0-2871 GCA_035541995.1 Terriglobia bacterium | reverse complement strand
GGCCAGTTCGAAGAACGCGCCCACGTTGACCTGCCAGACCACTGAGAGATGTCGTTGACTCAACCCTGTCAGCGGCTTGTGGACGCCGGTGGCTGCGTTGTGGATCAGCACGTCCAGTCGGCCCCACTGGGTCGTAACATGATCTACGAGCGCCTGGATTCCAGTAGGAATCATCAGATTGGCTTTAATGATCTCGTAGGAGTATCCCTTGGAAACGGCTTCCTCGCGGCTGGTCTCGGCTACTTGATCGTTCTGAAAATACCCGGCAAATACACGGGCTCCCTGGCTGGCCAAGTGGAAAGAAATAGCCCGCCCAAGACCGCGTGTTCCCCCTGTAACCAGGGCCACCTTATCGTGAATGTCAAACGGATTCATGGGATTCAGGATGCTCCTTATAGTATGCCGCCAGCAGTTCGTCGCGGTGATCCGGCTCAAACACGGTCCTGGGGACGAAACCCAGCAGGAGGGACGCGTCGGCCATGGTCTGGCCATCCTGGAGAACCTTGCCGCGTGCTGCCGACGTGCTGCTGGTAAAAGTCTCAATCGTACAATCGATTAGTAATGAAGCGCCAGGCAACACGCTCTTGCGAAAGTTAGCCTGGCGAATCTGCAAAAAGATCGGCCACAGTGACTTGTCGAGCCCGGCTTTCACGCAGGTCCCCACCGCTTGGGCAATCATCTCTACCAGTAGAACTCCCGGCACGATCGGGTAACCGGGGAAATGGTCACGAAAATAATCGTCATCCGGACTGACATACCGGGAAGCCAGAAGGCGCTTGGCCGGTTCCAGTTCCAGGATCTTGTCCAAAAGAGTAAACCGCACTTGGTTCTCCTTCACTGGGAGCTCAATCCATGCTTTGCCAGGATGTCACAGATTTCCTGAACAGAGTTGATTCTGGCCATTTCGTCAGCCTTTATGATGATCCCGTGATCTTCCTCGAGTCGCGACATGAGCATCAACGCCCCGAGCGAGTCCCATTCGGACACAGACATCCGGGTATCTTCCATAGTCAAGGTTCTACCCTGAACTGTAAATACCTCCGTCAGCCATTCGAGCATTTGCTGCCGATCCATATCTCCCCCTGAATCTATATTCTCCTGACCTTTTCAGTCACTGCTCTACCGAAGAGCATTCCGATCAAAGTAACGAATATTCGCTGGGTGGTCTTTTGAGGAAACATGCCGAATTCTTTCCTTCCTTGAGCCGTGACTGGACCCAAGCTACTAGTCAGTGCATAAGTACGTTGACGAAAAACGGACGCGTCAGCAGCCGGTGATCTCAGCCCGGCCTTTCAAGGCCGGGGGCAGGCCATGGGCCTGTGTTGCCGTCGCGTAGTGACGGTGTTGAATTTCAAGCGTCGCTCCGCGACGCAGAACTCGGCACGCAATGCCCCGCTTGAAAGCGGGGCCTAAATTCATGAGGCCGCTACGCGGTCTCTCGCTTCACTCCCAATTAATGGAGGTCTGAAGTGTCGGACTTTTAACACCAATGTCCACCAATAAATGAACCGATTAGCAAGAGCGCTAGGAAGCCTTTGCCTGAAAAATGAAGTGGTGGAAAATGCTCGAAGCTGGAATCGATATCGAAGCCGAGGCCCAGGAGAGACCGACACCAAAACCCAGAAGCATTACGCGAAAAGGATCCTGTGAACCGGCCGGCACCCCTGAAACCGCAAGAGTCAGCGGGATGGAGGCTGCATTGGTATTCCCAAATTCACTGAGACGGACCGGGACTTTCTTCATATCAATACCGGATTTCGAAGCAATGAACTTGATCAAATACTCGTTGGCCTGGTGAAAGATGAACGAATCGTAGCTGGCGGCTTCCAGCCCGGAGAAATCCAGAGTTTGTCGAATCAGTTCAGGAACACGAAATCGTGTAAAATCGAAAATGCGGGCCCCATCCATAGAAAGGAAGCACTGGGAACTATCTTCGGGTCGCCTGTCACGAAAGCCACCGCCGGGAACAATCAAATCGCGCCATCCGCTTCCATCGGTTTTCAGTATGTAATGCGCAGACGAAGCTGAATCCTCGGTGAATTCCAGAGCCGTCGCGGTCGCGGCATCTCCGAAAAGCAAGGCAGTAGTCCTGTCTTTGGGATTGACATACTTCGAAGCCGTGTCGCCTGCAAAGAGCAGTATCCTGCGGCAGGCCCTGGTACTGATGAGCGAATTGGCCAACCAAAGCCCGTAGACATAAGCAGAGCATCCCAAGCCCACATCGAAGCAGGCACAGTCTTCAGAAAGATGCAGCCAATCCTGCAACAGGCAACTCGTTGGGGGCATGACATAGTCAGGTGTTGGGCTGATAAGGATCAGTCCGTCGATTGAACCAGCCTCCCAACCCAGCAGATCAATCAGCTTTCTGCCCGCGGCATGGCAGAGGTCGGAGGTGCAGGTTTTCTCGTCGGCCATGCGGTGAGACTTGACCCCGGCCATTCCCGTGACTTTCCTGATCTCAAGGGGCTCAAACCACGGATAATCGCGGTCATTGAAGACTTCCTTTTCAGGGACGCAGGACACCACGCCGCGCAGAACCATCCCGTTCAACATCGACTTTGCCATGTCTACTGAACTCCCGAGTGGTGGGTTCGACCCGCTGGGATTAACGTTAACGGCGGAAGATGGAGAGGGGTTGTGGTGGTTCTTTTTTGCCTGATGTCGTTCATATGCCACTCTAGCTGTTCGGGAGGGATACGCGTGGCCCGGGATATGGCGGCACTGTCAAACCCCTCATCCATTCCATACATCACCAGGTCCAAAGTCCGCAGAGGAAGCTGGAAGTAGAACTCTTCCTGACTCTGTTGGAGGCTGTAAGTATCGGTGGTCGGTTTGCGATCCAGCAATGCCTTTGGGAGATCGAGAAAGCGG
>DATKMG010000675.1:0-18154 GCA_035541995.1 Terriglobia bacterium | reverse complement strand
TCAACGGGCACCATTCCGTGGGGTCCAGCTACCTTGATTTGGTGCATAAAGGGATAATTTTTGTAAATGGTATTAATAAAGGCTGCTGAGGGGCGGTCATAAAAAAAGCCATATCCCCCGCGAATGACGAATTTTTGTTGGCCCAAAGGGGCATAGGCAAATCCGAACCGTGGCGCGAAGTTATTGAGGTCTTGTCCCCGAAGGGTGCTTTTGGTTGAGGCACGCGCCGTGACGGCGAGCGATTGGTCGATAGCCGCAAAACCGGTATCGGTCGCATTGCTGGCAACCACTATGGCGCTCAACGGATTGTTCGGATCCTTCAACTTCTCCATATCGAAATTCGCGATTCGCCCATCCCGTTCTTCTGGAGACCCGAAAAGATCCCAGCGCACTCCCAAATTCAAAGTGAGATTAGAGGTCACCTTCCAGTCGTCCGCCAGGTAATAACCCACATCCCGCATGGTGAAGTGTTTGTCGGTAACTCCAAAACGGGTCGTCGCTTCTGTGGCTTTTCCAATCACAAATTGAAACATGCTATCGAATTTGAAATCGGTGCCCTGCTGCTCCGGAAGATTAGTATTGTAATAATGGAGTTTGAACTCCCCGCCGAACTTGAAATGATGAGCTCCTGTGATCCAGCTGGCATTATCGGCAAGGCTGTAGCTGTTCAACTCCCGCTTGTTGTAAGCATCGTTGGAGGCTCCAAACGATAGATGGGAAATGTTGTTGGTGAAATAAAACCGACCCAATCTGTTGGCGCCAGGCCCATTGTCAAAAAAGGTGGCGGGGTTATTGATTCCGGCATAGGCATTGGTATACATGGGATCCAGAAAGGGGTCGTCCAATTGACGGGTATTTCTCAAGGCGAACATTCCCACACGTGCTTCATTCATAAAGGCGGACCCAATCAGTTTCTGATACGTGACAGAGGCAACTCGGCCTCGATTCAGTCTTTTCACGCTGACGGGGGACGCCTGGCTGTTGGGGTCCGTAAAGGGATCTACGGTTGGAAAATCCGCAAAGAAATAATTGGCGGCAAGAAAGCTTGTTGGTGTCATTTGATAATCGACCCTTGCCGTATACTGCCCCTGATCGAAGGTTGCCGGAGATATAATTCTTTCCTGCGCAAAGGGCAGGCGGAAATTCCCATTTTGGCCTTGTACCAAGCTGCTATTAACGGGGACTCCTTCTTGACCTTTATTGGAGATCGTACCGTCATCGCAAAGGCCGCGAATGTAGGTCCCATAGGGATTATTGCATCTAGAAGTGAGATCCGTTGTTCGCGGGGAGGGAATCCAATAATCGCCTGTGACTGGATTTCGCAAATTAAGAATCTGCAGGGCAATGGGAGAGACAGGGACCTCTGAATATATCGCATTGGCAAGCCATTGCTGGGCAAATGTGGGATTTCCTTCCTGAACCGATTCGGTCACAATGGCGTCACGAACAGATTGCTCGGTTCTTGCCCCCTTGATTAAGCCGAGAAAAGTGGGTATCTGGGTCAGACTCCTCGCCGTCGGAACATAGGCGGTGTCGGCGCTTGTTTTTTGATAGCCCCCGAAGAACTTTATTTTATCTTTCCAGCCTGAAACGGGGACCGGCCCGCCCAGGGTGAATCCGCCTTCGTTTCTCCGGCCGATAGGTCGCTTGATCCCCTCGCTATTAAGAAAATACTCATTAGCGTTGAGAACCTCATTTTGACCAAACCAATACGCGGAACCATGGTATTTGTCTGTGCCGCTCTGCGTAAAAAGCATCACATTCCCTCCGCCGGAACGGCCTACCGCAGCATCATACATGCTGGTTTGAACCCGCACTTCCCGCAGAAAATCGACCGCCGGCGCAATGTTGTCGTCCATGGAGCCAGTACCCGAGCTCAAATTCGTGGAATCTATCCCATTAAATTGCAAACTGGTGCTGGTTGTCCTCGCTCCGTTGACTGAGGGAGACTGATTTCCATTGGTATTGACCAGGGATTTTGAAATGTCCGTGCTGACACCGGCCATCCCGGTCATGACACCGGTAAAACTGCGCGTGGACGACGTCAGATTCACCAGGTCATGCGCAAAGGCACTTTTTCCAACTTCAGCGGTCTCCAAATGAAGTTGTTCCGCGTCAGCGAAAACATCCGCAGTGCTCTTTATTCCGGCAACCTCTAGTGTCGTCATCAATGGCTCAGACGTCGTAACCGGCACGACAATGCCTTCCAGCGCAGCTTGGGCAAAACCCTCTCGATTCAATGTCACATAGTATGTGCCAGACGGAACCTCGTTTATGGTCCACTGGCCCGAACTGTCGGTCTTTACCGTCTTGGTAAACCCCGTTGCACTGTCGAGAATAGTGACTTCAACATCAGCAATTCGTGCATTCGTGCTGTCCGTCACAATCCCTTTCAGAGTGCCTGTTGCTGGAGATTGAGCGAAGCAGGATCCGACAATGGCCATAAGCATGCCGATCGACAATAGGCCTTTGCACGTCTTTCCTCTTAAGATTCCAAACATCTCAAGTCCCCCTTCGATTCTAGAGTAATAAGAGAGCATCAAAACTCCCATGCATTCCCCTCTGGGCCGTCACCCTGTACACATTTGGCGAGAGATGGAGGTTTCCATCAAAAGTCCAAAGCCTGCGGTTCGCTAAGGAGCCGGGTCAGTAGCGTGAGCCTGCAGGACGGCTGAATACAGGTCACAACCGGATCGAGGTGGCGATTTCCAAACTGCATTCAGATGTTCCGCTGTGAACGCACCCCCCCCTGCGCTTTGAAGCCAAGTTGCTGTGGAGTCTGCTAGCCTCCAACTTCCTATTGAATAGACAGGCCGCTTTGCCGCAAATCGCCACGCAACACAAAGAAACGGGTCATCAGATGGTGGGCATAAAAGGACTGAGGCCCGTGCTCACAAAAACGGCATCTAAAGGCATGTCAAAGACAAACCATCCTCTCCGCTAAGAAGCCCACAATATATGAGAAGTGTCACATGAGCTTTTTTAGTTCACCACCGCGGATGAAAATGGCAATGGTAAATACGGTGAGCGCACTTTGCGAGCCGTGGGTTTTTCACCGCCAGAAGCCCACGCTTCCCGCAAACAGCGCGGTCGGCGTGGCTACCAAACCCGCATTTTCATGAAAGCTTTCTATTCCCCAGGAATGGCAGGTTTTTTCCAACAGACTGACGTAAGGTTCTAAGCGGCCACCCCAAATGGTCACAGGCGGGGAAGTTTAAGAAGGTAATATGAATATAGTTTGTCATTCTTGTTAACAATAGGTTAATTGTCATCTACCTCGAAAAACCTGCCGAGAAACGGCAAGCGGAAGTGAAGGCCGACTTGCCCGAAAGGGTGAAAGGGCAACCCCCTTTTCACTTCCAATGCCCACCTGCCTTGGGTGGATGCGATGTGGGTATACATTGCTGCTTGCCTGTTCCTGACCCATTGCCCTCAGGCCAACCAGCGCAGACAATCCTAATGCGTGCTCCAAAATCTCGTCGGAGGCAGTTTTCCCCCTCTAAAGTCCTTTTGACTTTTGCCGATATGAGCAATGGCTGTTTATTTGTAAAGGGCAAACCATTCGAAAGAATGGGACGCAAAGCTGCTAGCCTGGAGCCCTGCGGGGTATGGCTGTAGAGCTGCCGGATAAACGATGATCCCCCTTGGATTCATTTCGATCCTCGCCCTGATGTACCGAGAGGCAGGCTTCTCCTTCCAGGGTACCCAACGCCGTCCCCGCTCGAAGTTCAATATCCCACGAGTTCCAGTACTCCTGCAGTTCGCGAGCCCCAGTTCACCAGCCAAAGAGTCATCCACATGAGTCAGTCGAAAATGGACTGATTCGTGGCACTTGGTTTTCTTTGTCAGGCCGGATTCTTCCGCAATGTCAGGCAATCCCAAGCGGAAATCTCCGTGCCCACCCAGGATGGGGAACGCTATGCGCCTCGCTAAAGATACTTCGGGACGAAACCTCTCAAATCTGCAGGATGGTTCACTCTCCGTTTTATCTGCCCAGCTTAATGCCCTTCCAGTTCGCTTACGTTTCGTGAGGAGCTGCCTGTGCTCTGGGATGCTTTTGGGCTGGCTCTGTGGACAAGCATCAGCAAATATTCCACCCAGTGAACGGGCTTCACTTATTGCACTTTATAACTGCACCGCGGGGGCAAATTGGACAGAAACAACAAATTGGCTGGGTGCGTCCGGGACCGAGGGAACGTGGTATGGCGTCACCTTAACAGGCGACCATGTGACTGGCGTTTCATTAATTAACAATAATTTGAGTGGTATGATTCCCGCGGAATTGATGAACCTAACAGAATTGCAGCATCTCAATCTCTCCACCAACCAGCTTACCGGATCGATCCCCTCGGAACTTGGAGATTTGACCCTATTGCAAGAGTTAGACCTGAGTAACAATCAACTTTCAGGAACAATACCTTCTAGCTTGGGGCACCTGACCAATTTGAGACTCCTTCTCTTTGCCAGTAACCAGCTGACGGGTCTGATTCCCACAGATTTAGGGGCGCTTGCTCAGGTAACTAGACTCGATCTGAGCGGTAACCAGCTAGGTGGGGCAGTCCCTTCTCAGTTGGGGGATCTGTGGAACTTGCAGTATCTGGGACTGTCGGGCAACCAGCTGACCGGTACCGTTCCTGGGGAATTGGGGAACTTGGCAAACCTGCAATGGCTCCTTCTCCACTATAACCAGCTGACCGGTACAATCCCTGCCGGATTGGGAAACTTGCGGAATTTGCAGTATCTGGGACTGTCGGGCAACCAGCTCACAGGATCGATCCCAGCCCAACTAGGGAACCTTGTCCTTCTAAAGTCCCTCTACCTCAGTAATAACCAACTGACGGGTGTCATTCCTGTGGAGCTTGGTAACCTGGCGAATTTGCAGAATCTCCAGCTGGGAGCAAATCAACTGACGGGAACCCTTCCAGTGCAATTAGGGAATCTGATGAGCCTAGAGCAGCTGGACGTTCACAACAACCAGCTGACCGGAGCAATTCCCGTGGAACTGGGGCGTCTGGCAAGTTTGCATGAACTCTGGCTTGGAGCAAACGTATTGACCCGCATGATCCCAATGGAATTAGGCAATCTATCCAATCTGCAATGTCTTGACCTCAGTTGGAATCAGCTGGAAGGCCCAATTCCATGGCAGTTGAGGAATCTCACGAATCTGCGGTATTTATTTCTTGACAACAACCAGTTAACCGGGGAACTCCCGACCTCGTTTATCACGCTGGCAAATCTGGATGATAGTTTCGGCCTTTCCTTGTCAAACAACCATTTGCAGTGCAGCGATCTCACTCTGTTGGCTTACCTTAATAGCAAGCACAGCGGAGCGTCTGGGGGATGGCAATTGGCCCAAACGCTTTTGCTGCAGGTATCAAATCAAGAGCGAGGGGTCGGGCAAATAGATTCCGACCTAATTGGAATTGTCTGTGGGACTGCTTGCAGCGCCTATTATGCAAGCGGTACAGTAGTTAAACTGACCGCGCTGCCCGCTAGTGGTGCATCCTTTGCTGGTTGGGGTGGGCAATGTAGCGGGAGTGGTAGCTGCCAACTCACAATGGATGCTGCCAGATTCGTGACGGCCACATTTTCCCTGGCCAGCTGTATGCACCAGGTTTCGACGGACTCGACCCACTTTACGGCGGCAGGTGGGACCCTGACTTCGCTCGTAACCTGCGATAGCAACTGCGTGTGGAGTGCTTCCTCGGATGTGTCGTGGCTGCACCTGACTTCTGGATTGCTTTCGAACAAGGGCAACGGCTCGGTCTCTCTCCTGGTAGAGGTCAACCCGGGGCCTGCCCGCTCGGGAACATTGACCGTGGCGGGGCAGACATTTCCTGTCACTCAGGAGGGGAATGCCGACGATTGCAGCTTCTCTGTTACTTCTCCAACCTTGAGCTTTAGCGCTTCAGGGGGTGTGGCCTATTCACAGGTCAGGGCTGCCAGCCGCTGCGGGTGGATTTCCTCCTCTTCTGTTCCATGGATTCGGCTCTCCCCGGATTCGCTGGCGGGAACTGCGGGCGATGGAAACGTAACCTATGTTGTAATGCCGAATTCCGGATCCTCTCGAACCGGGCTTGTGACGATCGCTGGAAGCTCCTTTACCATTGCTGAAAGCGGCTACAGCGGACCTCTGGATCTATTCGTGCCGGCGGTGGTTGGTTCACCGGGGATGGGAGGGCCAAGCACTAGTTTCTCTTCCGAGATGACGTTGACGAACCGGAGCAGTCAAGATCAGAACGTGAGCTTGTTCTATTCCGGAGCGTCGCTTGCATCCTCGCTAGTGCTTTCCGCCGGCCAGCAGCTCGTGCTGGCCGATACCATAGAGTATTTGGCCAATGCGGGCATTGGGGTAACCGAACCAACGGTGGGGACTTTGCGGGTTCATTTTAGTGGAAATATCGACTCGTCCCAAGTGGATGTTACAACGCGGACGGGCGACCCGGTTCCGGGCGGCCGCGCAGGACTGGCCTATAGAGCTGTCCTTCCTGGCGAGGGAATCACCGGACCCTCGTATGTCTATGGATTGAGGGAAAACGCACAGGATCGTTCCAATCTTGCTCTTCAGCACGCGGGCGCCCCGAACGAGGGTGATATATCCGTGGTTGTCACCGTGCATGATGGTGTTACAGGAGCCACCAGAAGCTTGCCTCCTATCCTTCTTCGGCCTGGTCAATTCTACCAGCTCAACCGAGTACTACAGGGAATCGACTACGCCTTCACGGAAGGGTATGTCGAAATCAGGCCCTTATCTGGTGCTGCCCCGTATTTTGCTTACGGAGTTACTAACGACAACATCACTTCAGACGGGAGCTATATTGCCCCCCAACCTGTTATCCCAGGCATGGCGGCTCCGTCTCAACTCATTGTGCCCGCCATAGTGAGTGGTTCTGACTTTGAAAGCGATATGATCGTGGCCAACACCTCCACAGTGGACAAAACGCTGGACTGTGCCTTCTCAGATTTCATGGGTCCGAACCAAGGCGCCCCGCTGGAATATCTGGAAATTCAATTCCCGGTCTTTGTGAAGGCAGGCACACAGACTATCTTCCCCAATCTCGTGGACTATCTCCGCAATGCGTTGCATCTTTCTGCGGTTGGGGCGGCGGGAAGCACTCACCAAGGCGTATTGTTCATCCAGGAACATTCGGGCGACACTCTAGATGGAATTCTCGCTGGTGTGCGCACGAGCAGGCCCGCCCCCACAGGCGGCAATTATGGTGTGTTCTATTCAGCGCAAAGTATCGAGTCTCTAGTTTCAGACCACCTCTGGGTGTACGGTCTGCAACAGAATGAACTCAACCGCTCCAACCTGGCCATCGTGAATTGCGGAACGGACGGGATTGGAGACAGCTACGCCGTAGACATTTACGACGGCGATACGGGTGGTCTAGTGGCAACTACTCCTCCTTTCCAGATTTCACCTCACAGCTTCAATCAGCTCAACCGGTTCCTGTTGACTTATGCTCCGGGTGTGACGCACTCCTACGTTTGCATCCGACGCGTGATGGGGAACAACCCCTTTCTGGCCTACGGAGTCATTAATGACGGCTCCGCGCCCGGCCTCGGGAGTGGCGACGGGGCTTACATTCAAGCACGTTAACAGTGGACTTCGCGCTTGGAACGGTATTGCCAAGTTGATGGAACCCGAGCAGACTGAGCCGCACGTTGCATGTTGGACGTGAGAGGACTTTCGCGAGAGTACAGCCGTTTCTTCAGCGCAACCTCTGGGCGATATTGCACCACTGTCTCTCAGGTTGGTCGCTGAGTCAGCCGGATGGTCAGTCAGCTAACCGGACTTCTGGTTTGGCTTCGTTCAAGTCTACGGCTCTACCGTCTTACAACGACAGACGTTCTCATCCAGCCTAGCGGACCTGCGATTCCTACTCAGGCACGCCACCGGAAGAAACTGCAGTTCGCTTCACCAGCAATATGGTGACATCATCTTCATTGAATTTCGGGTCTACTAAGGATTTGAGATTAGACATCGTTCTGCCCGAACTTTCAGCCAAAGCATCGCGCAAACGGCTTTCGGGATTCTGTCCGCGAATCGAGTCGGTCAATCCATCTGTGTAAAGGAGGAGGGCGCCACCGGGAGGAATGATAGCAGTGCCTGCTTCGTACTCCGCATCACTAAACATTCCAAGCGGTATGCCTGTCGCTTCCAGCAATGTCGTTAATCCGGAACCCAACACTATAGGCGCGTTGTGGCCGGCATTCACATAGGCCAATTCTCCCGAATCAGGATTCAGCACGACAAACACTGCCGCTGCAAAACGATCACTCGGAGTGTAACCAGTTAGCTGCGGGGAGGCACGCAGCTCGGGATGGCAAATCATTTTCTTCCTCGCATTGCGCCGTCAATGCCAAGGTGCCAAAGCCTAGTGACACTCTACTGGAGATGTTCTTCTCACTTCTTGTTATCATGATGTTCAAGATGGTATTTGGCAGCTTCTGCGGCGTGATGCACGGCCTCATGATGATGGCCATGCGCCAAGATAGAGTTCAGATCAGAAGGCATTGTCGCCGTGATGAAATCAGAGGTTCTCAATTTGGTTTGTGATCCGACTACCCGCGATTTGCTTGAAATCAGAAGTGGGTCTGACGCACGCGGTCGACTCCAAGAATACTTCGTCAATCCCAAAACGGGCCAGCGCTTTACCATTCGCAATGGCATACCGATTTTTCTTCGCGAAGGCGACGTCACCGGCACAAATCATAGATATCAGCAAATGTATGATCGTTACACGCCATTTTATGATTTCTCAACGTGGCTGTATTCGTACTGGAAAGGAATGAGCGTTGAAGCCCGCTTACGTGAATATATCGACGAACTCGTAGTGCAAGGGGGCGACCGCGTGCTGGAAGTCTCTGTGGGCACGGGACGCAATCTGCAGTTTTTGCCCCGCAACGCGCAATTCTTTGGCCTTGACATCTCATGGAGGATGTTGAAGCAGTGCCAACGCAATGCCGCCAAATGGAAGCTTGACGCGACGCTCTTTATGGGAACTGCAGAGCAACTGCCGTTCCGGGATGAAGTATTTGATTCCGTGTTCCATTTTGGGGGTATCAACTTTTTCAATGACCAAGCGTCAGCCATCCGCGAGATGATCCGTGTGGCCAAGTCCGGCACTAAGTTTGTCATCGGTGATGAGAACGAAGCATTAGCTCAAAAGTATGAAAAACTTCCTGTGACAGGCGGATTCTATGGCAATCGCAAACAACCCATTATGGCGCCGGTCGATTTGTTGCCTCCCGAAATGCAAGAGGTGCAAGTCAAACATATTGCGGGGGGTGACTTGTACTGCCTATCATTCAGGAAGCCATGAGGGCGAAATGTGAAGAGCGGCAAGACACAGGCTTGCAGTTGACGTCGCTTCGCGGAAGGACTGGAGCCATGCGTAGGGCAGATTGCAGAGACACAGGGATGCAACAGGAGTCTAGTCTTGAAAAGAAGGATTGAATCAACTACATCAAGAACAGCTGAATTGACTTGCCTGTGCCGGGCATGTTCTGCAATGGAAACAAACCCATACTACAAGAGCGACGATCACATTGCCCCTTTGCTTGTTCCCAGTGGCCTAAAGCCATTCCTGCATATTCCCCCGGTTAGAAGGCTCTTTACCAAAATAGCTGCTCCAAAAGGCATCTATGAATATGTCATTGCGCGAACCAAATATATAGATGCCGTTTTTAAACAAGCGTTGGTGGAACAATTCGACCAGGCGCTGATATTTGGAGCGGGGTTTGACACACGGGGCTTACGGTTTAAAGAGGCAATAAGAAAGACCAGAGTGTTCGAGCTTGATGTTCCTTTGACACAACAAGCCAAAATCGGCCAATATCAAAAACAGCACTTGGCTGTTCCTCCGAGCCTAACCTTCATTGCTATTGATTTTGACAAAGAGTCACTGCCCACGAAACTCGATGTCGCGGGATTCTGCAAGCATCGACAGAGTCTATTTATATTGGAGGGTCTGGTGATGTATCTGCAGCCCGAGTCAGTTGACGCAACATTTCAAACAATTCGGGATTACGCTGGGAGGGGAAGCAGGATTGTGTTTGACTACATTTACGCATCTGTTCTGCGGAAGGAAGACACTTACTATGGTGAAGCAGGCATTATGGAAACGGTGTCCGGTGTCGGAGAACAATGGCATTTTGGAATCGAGAAGGGACAGATTGAGCAATTTCTTGCCAAATATGCGATGCAGTTAATTGACCACAAAGATGCAAAAGACCTTGACCAGGCATATTTCAGTGACCCAAATGGCAAGATAATTGGAAGAGTCAATGGTGCCCATTGCGTTATTACTGCCGAGAAACGCTAGCTAATGAGAGTTGCAGAATAGAGTGACAGCTTTTCGTCCCGAAGGGACAACGGAATGTAGCCCACCCCTGGATTCCCGCACTCCCAATTAATCCACCCCTGCAGGGGTGGTGGAGAGGAACGTCACGATATTTTGCAAATGTCAGTAATCTGTCTTGATGCTTCCGTCTTAGGGGTGGACATTTTCGGTAAGTGCAGCGGCAGGATGCCCCTGGTTCAACTGAGAGCAATACGACTTCGCCTAGCTTGGTCCTCCCCGTATGACTGAGGCTTTACTGCTGAGAACTTTCCCATTCCCGAACAGTTCATTCTCGTGAGCGAACTGCTGCAGAATATCCATTTATGATCTGCCCTCTGGAAATACCTGGAAAAAGGATATTTAGATTTTTCTGGTCACTGGGCTTTCAATTGCTTTGCTTGGGGCAGCGGAGGAGTTCATGGGAGCTTGGATGAAGGATATCCGGTACGGATGGCGTATGCTGGCTAAAACGCCAGGGTTTACGTTGCTGGCTGTAATTACACTTGCCGTTGGCATTGCCGCCAATAGCACCATCTTCAGCTGGATCAGCTCGACTTTATTGGATCCAATTCCAGGAGCTTCTGACACTCCCAATTTGGTGTCGATCATGCGGGGTGACTGGACGGAAAACCCGGTGCCTCCCTTCTCATATCAAGATTACAAAGACCTCAGGGACAGTACGCACAGCCTGACGGGATTGCTGGGTTATCACGATTTTGCCATGGCGCTGACGGGCAACACCAAGCCGGAGCGGGTATGGGGGGTGATGGCTTCCGTCAACTATTTTGATGTGTTAGGAGTCCAGCCAATCCTAGGGCGCGGCTTCCGACCCGAAGAGGATCAAAAACCAGGAGGAAGCCCGGT
This sequence comes from Terriglobia bacterium, assembly GCA_035541995.1. Lineage (GTDB taxonomy): Bacteria > Acidobacteriota > Terriglobia > Versatilivoradales > Versatilivoraceae > DATKMG01. Next base: position 6,941 of record DATKMG010000675.1, on the reverse strand, counting down.
GGTAGTCATCAGCTACCAGCTCTGGCAAAATCGCTTCGGCGCCGACCCTGCGCTGGTTGGCAAGAGCATCGAAATCAACAGTCATCTCTACAATGTGATTGGGATTGCACCTCCCGATTTTCGAGGATGTAAAATCGGTCTCCACTCAGACCTTTGGATTCCCCTGATGATGGACCCGACCATTACGGGCTGGGAGCGGATTAAATATCGGGATACATACTGGTTGCAGTTGATTGGCAAGCTTAAACCCGGCACGGACTATCGCCAGGCGCAAGACGAATTAAACCTGCTGATGCGGAGGTTGGTTGAACAGTATCCCCAAGCGCATGAAGGGCCCAACCAAATTACCCTGGATCCCCTTTGGCGGTCTCCTTTTGGAGCGGGATACGCACTCTATACGGGCCTCTCAATGCTGTTGGGATTGGCGGTAGCCCTGCTCCTGCTCAGCTGTGCCAATGTAGCCAACCTGCTTCTGGTGCGTTCTGTAGAAAGACGACAAGAAATAGCCATCCGCTTATCGGTCGGAGCAAACCGCTGGCAATTGTTGCGACAGTGGTTTGCTGAGAGTCTGCTGGTGGCCATCATGGGAGGAGGACTCGCCCTTTTTTTCACGATCTGGGCCGGCAATTTCTTGAATGCCATGATCCCTCCCACAGATCCACCGATTAGTTTTGAAACTCATGTGGACAGAAGGGTCCTCCTGGCTACAATGCTTGTTTCGGTGACCAGCAGTGTCTTCTTCGGCATTCTGCCGGCTTTGCGTGCCTCGGGCTTAATCACGACCAACGTGCTAAAGGAGGAGTCTACCCGTTCCAGCGGCAACCTGAATAAATCACGCCTGGCCCGTGGATTGGTCATTGGACAGATTGCTCTCTCATCTTTGCTGCTGATCTGTGCCGGTCTTTTTATTCGCAGCTTTCAAAACACTCAGCGGTTTTATCCCGGTTTTGAATCTGACCATGTTCTTTTGGCTTCCTTTGATTTATTGCCTCACGGCTATTCCCGGCAGCAAGGCATTGAATTCTATCGCCAGTTAGTTGCCAAATTGCAAGCTCTGCCCGGTGTTCAATCGGCTACCCTGGCCAATTGGGTGCCGTTAAGCGGCAGGAACAGCACCCAATGGGTAGTCCCCCAAGGTTATGTTCCTTACGCGCATGAATCGATGGAAATACAGCGCGGCAACGTCGGGCCAAATTATCTTCGAACCCTACAAATTCCTCTCGTTGCGGGACGGGATTTTTCCCCCCAGGATACGGCCACTTCGCAACTGGTGGCCATTGTCAACCAGGCATTGGTGGACCGGTACTGGCCTCAGCAGGATCCCATCGGACGACAAATCCAGGCTTATTCGCGATGGTTTACAGTCGTAGGAGTATTCCGAAACATCAAAAGTCACCGCATGAACGAAAAAGCCGAACCGACAATATTCTTACCTCTTTCACAAGCCTACTATGCCGATCCGACCATCTTTGTCCGTGTCAGTGGAAACCCGCTTTCCTATGCGGGTTCGCTGGAAATAGCAGTCCATGAGTTTAATCCAGACCTGCCACTATTCCAGGTCCATTCGCTCAAGCAAGCCATGCAGGTTACCATGGTGGGCGATCGGGTGTTTGGAACCGTGACGGGCGGAATTGGTTTGCTCGCTTTGGTTCTGGCGGCTGTGGGCATTTACGGGGTAGTGGCCTACGCCACCCGCCAGCGCACTCAGGAAATTGGAATTCGCGTGGCCTTAGGAGCTGGATCAGATGCTATTGTTCGAATGGTGATGAGACAGGGACTGATGTTGACCTTCGTGGGCCTGGCGATCGGATTGGCTCTGTCCCTGATCCTGACCCACTATCTGCAAAACAAACTCTTCGAAGTAAGCACCACGGACGCACTGACGTATGTCCTGGTGGCCGGCTTGCTGAGCCTGACTGGTTTGGCGGCCTGCTATCTACCCGCCTGGCGGGCTTCCCGACTGGATCCGTTGAAAGCACTCCATCACGAATAGAAAGAAGGGATGGAACCACGGCGGTTTCCCCAATAGGCAACTCAATGGCGCCCATCTCCTTATTACTGCTGAGAAACACTTGTTTATCTGTTCAGGGTATCTGCCCATCAGCGGGTGCAACGGCCACGCTTCTGATGACGGAAACATCAGAAAACGAGACTTCATTCACCCGCAACATGGTCATAGGACCGGCATTGGCGGCGCGACGGGCAGGTAGATAACAGGCGAGAAGCCCCAGCAGCAGCAGAATCCCACAGACCCCCGAGTATATCCGGGGATCCAGCGGATTAACCTCCACCAGATACAGAGCCAGATACCGACTCAAGAACAAAGTATTTCCCAAGCCAATGGCGATGCCACACAACATTAGACGGGATCCATTAGCAATGACCATTTTCAGGATGCATCCCGGTGATGCCCCCCAGGGCCATCCGAATACCGATTTCGGTCATCCGACTCGAGACCGACCAGCTCAATACTCCATAAATACCTCAGCAGGCCAGGAAGAGGGCCAGTGTGCTCCCATGCTGGAAAACAGCAGGGCCAGAATTCGCTGGGCAAAATAGCTTGCTCCCATGTATCCCAACAGCGGCGTTGTCAAAGGGCTATTCATGTCGGGATCGCTTGTCTGAATGATCTTTTGAACCTCCGAGCCGGAAACTGCCGAACCGGGACGATTGCGCCAATGCAATGTCATCGTGCCCCTGTAAACCTGATCCAAATTGAAAAAGCCCAGGAAACTACCTGGCTGGAATTGACTTGACACGCTTCAGACAATGGAACTTGACATATTCGCCATGCCCAACCTTAGCGCTTCAGTGGCCATATCGGTAAATTGAAGCACTCGGGCAGCTTTCGAGAAAGGAAGCCGTCCGCTGAGAGCGAGCTTGGCAACCCCATGCACCATGGACCAGGCGAGGAGGGCCAGCGGGCTCCAGTCTCCCTTTGGCAGACATCCCTCCCCCTGGCAGTCCCTGATATAGCGAACCAGCGTCCCGAAAGCACGTTCTCCTGCGGCGCGGGTTTCCGGGTAGGAGTCAAAGCCCCCGGGAGCGTCGAACATTACCGCGAAGTGCTGAGGGTGGCTGAGGGCAAACTGTACATAGCCGCGTCCGCTCAAGTGGAGCCTGTCTAAAGCGTTGAAGCCGGGTTGGGCTGCCTTCGTCATCGATTCCGTCAAGCGATCGAATCCCTCAGCAGCCACCGCCGCCAGCAATTCCTCCTTGTTGCGAAAGTGTCGATAGGGGGCGTTGTGGGATACGCCTGCCCTGCGAGCCACCTCGCGTAGGGTGAAGGCACCGGGACCGATTTCCCGGATTAAACCAAGAGAAGCATCCAACAGAGCATGCTTAAGATTTCCATGATGATAGGGCTGGCGTTTCTTCATCGAGTCTCCCTTATATCAAAATAATGTTGACATCGGCAACATTTTTGGGGAACAATGCTCAATGTGGCTGATGTCAACATTGTAAGGATAAGAATAGGGAGGATATAATCATGGTAACAACAACCGTGGGGGTTTCCTACAAGCAGCACGCAGTCAGAGAAGATTGGGATGCCATCGTCATTGGCTCAGGCATCGGCGGACTAGCGACGGCGACACTGCTGGCACGCTACGGCCGCAAGCGGGTGCTGGTGCTCGAGCGCCACTATGTGGCGGGAGGATTCACGCATGCCTTCCATCGGCCCGGGTATGCATGGGATGTGGGGGTCCACTATATCGGGCAGGTCCAGTCCGCCTCCTCCCCGCTGCGCGCCGCCTTTGACAATCTGACCGACGGCCGCCTTCAGTGGAGCCCCATGCCCGATGTGTATGACCGGGTGCGCATCGGGGACCGCGAGTACCTGTTTGTGTCCGGACGCGAGCGTTTTCGCCAGCAGCTGAAATCATATTTCCCGAGCGAAGCAGACGCCATCGACAACTACCTTCGGTCGGTGCAGTCCTGTATCCGCAGCCGCACGTCATATTTCACCGAGAAGGCATTGCCAGGACCAGTGGCATTCCTAGCTGGTCCCCTGTTGCGCGTGCCGTTCCTGCGATGGGCGCGTCGTACCACAGCTGAAGAACTCGCGGCCATCACAACCAACGGCGATCTGAAGGCGGTCCTTACTGCTCAGTGGGGTGATTATGGCTTACCTCCTTCAGAAAGTAGCTTTGCGGCGCACGCCACCATAGCTGACCACTATTTCGAGGGTGCCAGCTACCCTGTCGGAGGAGCACCCAGTATCGCGGCGAGTTTTGCCCCGACCATCGAATCTGCTGGTGGCCATATCGCATTGTGTGCCGAGGTCAGCCAGATCTTACTCGACCGCAACCAACGTGCTTGCGGCGTTCGAATGCAGGACGGCCGTGAAATTCGAGCCGGAGTCGTGATCAGCGATGCGGGTGCGTGGAACACCTTCTCTTCGCTGCTGCCACCCGAGGCTCCAGGCGCCTCCTCGGCTCTTAAAGAGCTCCGACGCTTGCCGCCCTCCAAGGCACACTTGTGCCTCTACGTTGGGGCGCGGGGAGGTGCGGCCGAATTGGGACTCACCGGAACCAACCTGTGGGTTCATCCCACGCCTGATCATGACGCGAACCTGTCGCGCTTCGAGAGGGACCCCTGTGCCCCTTTCCCGATGTTGTTTGTGTCGTCCCCTTCAGCGAAAGACCCTGACTTTGAGCGGCGATATCCCGGTCATAGCACACTTGAAGTGATCACTCCGGTGCCTTACGCTTGGTTCAAGGACTGGGGTGACACCCGATGGAAACACAGAGGGCAAGATTACGATGAATTCAAGGAGAACTTGGCCGACCGCTTGCGCCAAAGCCTGGAACAGCATGTGCCTGCGGTGCAAGGGAAGATCGAAATCGCAGAACTGTCCACCCCGCTCTCGACCCGCCACTTCATGAATTATCAGCGCGGGGAAATTTACGGGGTCAGTGCAAGCCCTGAGCGGTACCGCCTGAGGTGTCTCACCCCACGGACCGCCATACGCAACCTGTATCTCACAGGACAGGACGTCTGTATGCTGGGTGTCGCAGGCGCACTGATGGGGGGAGTACTGGCAGCTTCAGCCATTTTGCGACGAAACCTCATGTCGGTCGTAACTAAACCGATCCAAGCCGGCAGGGTGGCAGCATAGCTCGCACCACCCGAATCACGACTGATAATGCCATACCAATCGCGGATGCTTCCGTCATCGGGCGACTGCTGCTGATGGAGAGGGGTCTCAAAAGAAACTATGACTTTCGCGGCCTCGCCAACACTGTTGGCCTTCATGGCTTGACATTCGCGCTTCAAGCCACTGCAGACTGGGTTTTGGCCCGCCTTGGATCTCGTAGGATATTCCCAATTGTCACGGCACGGATGTGAAATAGGGGTTCTTTGCAGAGGGGGCAAAAGTGAAGCTCCCCGTTGGTCTGAGACTGAGGCGAACGGGTCACATAGTCGAACTCTGTAGCACACCACTTGCATTTTCCAATCTTTAATTCCATAGGAATCTCTTTTAAAAGGGCATTAGTAAATTAATGATATTCTCAATAGGGCAATTGGTGGATTCTAACATAATTCCTGCCATAATAGCAATTCACCTGGTGAATTTAGCGGTCGGGCGTTCGCTGTAGTGTTCGGCGAGCCGATGGGCGCTTCCGTCATCAACTGTTGCTAAGCGGCAAGACGCACCCCCAGAACCGGGAAATTGACCGGTTGAACAAAACCGAAGAGTACAAAAGGCACTCGTCGCCCTCATCCAACAGAACTTCGCCCTCGCCCTGGTGGTGGTTCCGATGGCCGGAGCGTTGCTGGGGTTCCTTCGCTACAACTTCAATCCTGCATCGATTTTCCTCGGGGATTCCGGGAGTCTTACCATTGGCTTTATGCTGGGCTGTTTCGGCGTGATCTGGGGCACGAAGTCCGCCACCCTGCTGGGGATGACTGCCCCATTGATAACCTTGGCTATTCCACTCCTCGATACCATTAGTTTCAAGCAACCAGGACAGCCCTCGCTCAACAGCTTTCCAGTCACCCCCCAGGCGGAACAGGGTAATGACCACGAGCGCCGTAACCCATGAACCCTTCTGGTCGTCGCCTTGAAAGGCAGGCCAGCTTCCGTTGGGATTCTGACAGCCTGACAGGAGCTCTACTCCTCTTGTGCAGGCCGAAGTGGTTTCCAGCCTAAGCGCTAACAGGCACAAGCAGCTGGTTTCAATGCACCACTGATGAAAGCTGAAACTGGACCAACCCCCTTCGGGAAGTTGCCGCTTGAGAATCTCTGCATTGTAATGGTCTGCCAGCTTGTGGAGGGCATTCATACGAGCACAATACTTACGGCTCTTGCTATTCAGGTTTGGGTATCCCCTCGCTTGAGGGAATTTTCCCGCCAGCAGCAAACATCAGCTTTCTCAACTCTTGCCTCAGATTCAGCAACTCCTCTAACTCTTCCCGTGTCAGCGATGTCTAGTACAGTGAACTCTCCAGTTCTTGACGCGGAATGGCCGATGAATGACTCATTTCGACGTTGTAATCGCTCTGGCTTGATTTTTGAATGACGACATCGAAACGGGTGTTAGTTAGCGGGGACGGTCACAACTGGATTGGAACTGATCGCCATCTGCTGTAATTGCTGATCTCCAGCCTGGGCGATATTGCCGGTCAATCTGTCTCGAATGAGAACGCTGTTATCGATCGGACCGTTCAAACGCCCATGCATTCCGACCACTTGTGCCGCCACCACGCCAAGCCCCGTCGCGGCCCGAGCTACAAACCGGGCCAAGTTTCTTCTACCGCCTACCTCCCCTTTTAGGGGCCCGAAATCGAGTGCCAGGGCTCGGGCGTCAATGCCATACGAAGCTCCATCAGGCAGGTTAATCTCGGTGAACCTGACCGACACGTGCCCGGAGCGGTCGGCTTGCTCCAGTTTGCCGATGACTTTCGATCCAGCAGGCACGACGATCTCTCCATCTGTC